>JBJTNN010000298.1:0-3271 GCA_046074125.1 Bacteroidota bacterium | reverse complement strand
TATGGATTCATTCACCAAGCAGATCACCATCAACGAAGGACCTAAGACTTGTGACTTCCAAGCCACTCCCGACTACGCGTTTGGATACTACGGCATGAAGTTCGAGCCTGTAAATGGTTCAGGTGTTGCGGGTGCACAAGGAAACGTAAGTTATACCTGGGTTATCCAAAATGGTGGTAAACAAACCACACCAACCGTACAGCACAATTTTGCCAAGGACGGATCATACACAGTAACCATGTATGCGGTGACCAAGACTACAGGTTGCGAGTGCAGCATCACCAAACAGGTGTTGATGAACCGTGCGGCTGCGAAGAATTTGGAGACCATGGGTGTAGCGGTTTATCCCAACCCTGCGGTTAACCAGTTCAATGTTGCCTTGACCGAGACTTTCGGAACCGATGTAAACATCGTGATGACCAGCATGACGGGTGCGGTGGTGAAGACCATGAAGTCTGCCAACACCGGATTGATTCAAGTAGATGCCAGCGATTTGAGCGAGGGCGTTTACATGGTGAAAATCATGGCCGGCGACCGTGTGGCTACACAGAAAATCACGATTACAAAATAAGTTGGAGCAATCCGGCTTATGCGAAAATCATAAACCATCGATTGTTTTAAAGTTATCGATTGGAGTTCAGGGGGCGCCTACGGCGCCCCCTGACTTTTTCCTACCTTTGCACTTATTGAACATCATGCAGAACAATGAATTTTCATTCCATAAATGCGCCAAATACGCGTTGAAGGTGTTTTCTGTCGTGATGGTTTCCGTGGTTTTGTCCAATACGATCCAGGCCCAACCCTGTGCTGGGACCACTGGCGCTTCCACCCAAGCAAAGAAATGCTTTGAAATTGTCAGCATTCTCGTGGATGCCTGCGACGGAAACAACGAAGGTCAAAATGAAATGATTCGCCTGGATATCGGACCCAATGATATCACCATTGCCAACATCGGTGTGCCCAAATATGTAACCGGGCGGGTAAATTGGGGTGCAAACGCCCAAAATCCTTTCTTGGGATTCGCTACCTATACCGCCACCACCACAAATAAAATCAAGCAGTTAAATCAGACCATTGCCAGCGCCGGAAATTGTGGTTTGTTGATCGCCGTAAATGGCAATGGCAAACTGCCCGCCCGATCCAAAGTGCTCATCATTACTTCTGAGGCCTTTAACCCGAGTGCCCACGATTTTAGCGACCTTCAAGATACGTTGTATGTGCTGTTGCAAAAGCAAGGGAATACGGCCGGACATTTTGTTAATCACAGTACAGCAGCCGGCTTGCGCGAATTGATCCTCACTTATGGCGGTTGTGGAGATACCGTAGAATACGATCGAACCAAGCTAAAAAAACAGAACTTATCGGTGGGTGCAGAAGACGGAGCCGTGGTGGATTTTACCTACAATGGCGTGGCAACTTACACCAACTACGGCTGTAGAATACCGGTTCCTAAAATTGTGGTCAAGGCCACGACACCAGCCATCAATTTTTGTGGAGGCGGTGTGTTTCCAGTGTATGGAACGGTGAGTGGGAGTCCTTGTTTTCGCTGGAGTCTCGCCGATACTACCCAAGCAACCATTGCGGATCACAAAGCCATCAATACCCAAATTCGAATCAAATCGGGGGTTTCGGGAAAAGTGAAAGTGTACCTCAATGCTTGGGGCAGTTGTGCCAAAGCCAAGCGAGATTCTGTGATGGTTTCAGTGTCTTCCCCGCCATCGGCTGATTTTACCCTGGATGTCTCGGCAACGCCGTTGATTTGCTTTAAACGCAGCGGTGTAGGCAGTGGACCTAGCTGGCGATGGGGTTTTTTGCAGTCTTCAGACATAACCGCAACGAATCCCAGGGGTTCGCTGTGGCCCGATTCAGCGACTTCGAGCAATCCCATTTGTCGCTATTACCCGCCCGGCACCCATTGGGTTTGTTTGGAAGTGAAGGATGCTGCGGGTTGTGCCGATACCGTTTGCAAGTCGTTTGTGGTTCCCCAAAAACCGGTAAAATTGGACTCTTTTATTGAGATCGCCAATGTGTTTACCCCCAGCGATCCGGGTGATGGGTATAACGATGTGTTTTTGGTGCCTTGTCAGGGTTGCAGCAGCTTCGACATTCAAATTTATAACCGATGGGGTGAGAAGGTCTTTCAAAGCAAAGATCCCGCGGTATCTTGGAATGGTAGGGTCAATAATAAAGGTCCGATGTTGCCTTCGGGTACCTACGTATACATGTTGAGATACGCCTTGGGTTCAGCACCGGTGAAATCCTTGAATGGTACGATAACGCTCCTGGGAAAGCAATAGGGGCGGGGCTGTACGCCGTCAACATAGGGCTGGCTTGGCCTAAACCATGGCGATTTTTCGTCCTAATCCAAAATCTCTTTGCGGGAACCTAGCAATCGAACGCGGTAATCGATGATATTCAGTTCCGCGTCCAATTTGCAATCCACGGCTTGGGTGGCGTAGTATTGAACCCATTGGGTCTCTGTTTTTTTCACCGTTTTACGTCCGCGTTTCACACTCACCTCCACCAACTTTTTCACTTTGCGTTGCGAGTTTAACGTGAATTTGCAAGTAAACACGCCCGATGTGTCTTTTGATACATTGAAGGTGGTTGTATCGATGTTGATTTCTTCAGATTCTACGTCGTTCTGACTTTCGCGAAAACTGTTGAGCAAGGTTTCTTGGTCAACTTGTTTTTTGTCCATGAACCGCGGCGTGATTTCATTGAAAAAGTCGAGCATTTTTTCATGTTCACCATCGGCGTAATATTGGTAGAATTGCGCAAATCGACCCATGATTTGTTGCATGTCGTCGGTGGTTACCAGGGTAGCCATGAGTTTTCGGGCCGAGGCTACATAGGTTCCGTTGGGGTGATTTTTGACATAATTTTCCAGGGCGATGGGGTTCTGTTCTTTCACGGCGAAGTCGAAATCCAGTGAATCGATGAGCCATTTGGCGTCTTCAGTGTGGATTCCTCCGGCGGCTTCCATGGCCAAAAGGTAGCGTTCCAAGTTGGCTTTTTCGGGCGGATGGATGGCCGATTGCCATAGGGATTCGTCTTTCTCATTGAGGGCTTTTAGGGCCTCACGGGCATCTGTGGCGAATTTCCCTTGGGGGTATTTTTGTAGGAAGGCTTGGTAGGCGTTGAAGCTAGCGGCTGATTGGGCTTGCGACCAGGCGGTTTGTTCAGCAGAAAATTGGTTGTAATGGATCCAAGCGGCCGCGATGCTCCCGAGCAAAGCGAGGGAGATGAGCCACACCAAACGCTTTCCGCC
>JBJTNN010000297.1:0-4315 GCA_046074125.1 Bacteroidota bacterium | reverse complement strand
TGGGTAGAAGACACCACTCAAACCTTACAGTTATTGGCAAAAAAGCATGCTGCTGTGATGCCTGCGAAGAAAATCATGGTGGGCGGAAGTAATGGCAAAACCACCACCAAAGAAGTAACCAAAACCATCTTAGATGGAATGGCCCAAACTTTGGCAACCCCGGGAAATTGGAACAACCACATCGGCGTTCCCCTAACCTTGTTGAGCTTGAGACCCGATCATGAATTTGCAGTGGTTGAAATGGGCACCAATCACCCGGGTGAAATGGCTGTATTGTGCGATTTGATCCTAACAGATATTGGACTCATTACAAACATCGGCAAAGAGCATCTAGAAGGGTTTGGCAGTCTGGAGGCAATTGCGAAAGAGGAAAGTGAAGTGTTTGCCAGTGTCATTAAAAATCAAGCAATGGGTATCGTAAACATCGATGACCCTTGGCTGGCCTCCATGTCGAAGCGATTAAATCATAAAATCACAGTGTCGCTCAGCGATAGTCAGGCCAATCTTTACGCGCACATTCATGCCGAAATGCCGGAGTTGGTGTTTGATCTTTATGCTAATGAACAATTAATCGGTCGATTTACTTCCCCGCTGAGCGGTCGTTACAACACCTACAATTTGTTGTTTGGCGCGGCAGTGGCCATGAATTTGGGCTTGAACCTTGCAGAGGCCATGGAACGGGCGTGCACTTACAAACCCACCAATAACCGCAGTGAATGGAGGACCATTGGCAATACCCAAATCTTCTTAGACGCTTACAATGCCAATCCCAGTTCGATGTCGGTGGCGATTCAAAGCTTTACCACCATTTCGGGTAGTAAAGCATTTTTTCTTGGCGATATGTTGGAATTGGGAGAACATTCCCAAGCCGAACATCAGGCGCTATACACCCTTTGCTGTGAATTGAATATTCAAGGAAATACCTACTTGGTAGGTCCGGAGTTTTGTGCCGCTTGTCCTCAGCACCCCTATCGCTTTAAAACGATGGACGCCTTACTGGCTTGGCTCGACACTCATCCCATTGATACGAATTTCGCTTTTGTCAAAGGCAGTAGAGGCGTTAAGATGGAACGGGTACTAGACCATTTCAAGCCCGCATAAAAAAAGAGGGAATTGCTTCCCTCTTTGGTATCATCTGATGTTTTGAGAATAATTAAAATCCTTAACTATTGAACAGTGACACTGCACCAGTAGCCAACATATTCAAGAGCGCCAAAGGAATCATGGCTTTCCATCCCAATCGCATCAACTGATCGTAACGGAAACGGGGCAATGTCCAACGAATCCACATAAACAGAAACACGAAGAAGAAGATTTTTGCAAACATGACTGCTACTTGGGTAAGTCCAAGAATCATGGGGTCTGAAATCAAATGCATGCCTGGGAAATTGTATCCCCCAAAATAAACACATGCCATAACTGCGCTCGAAATAAACATGTTGATATACTCGGAAAACAGGTAGAAACCCAATTTCATGGACGAGTATTCTACATGGTAACCACCAATCAATTCTGTTTCACATTCCGCCAAATCAAACGGTGCGCGGTTACATTCAGCCAAGGCACAGGTTAAGAACAGAATAAATCCGAGGGGTTGGTACCAAACATTCCAGTTCAAGCCGGCTTGTTGTTCAACCATTTCGCGCAAGCTCAAGGTACCGCTCATCATCACAACCGCGATCAAAGCCAATCCCATGCTCAATTCATAGCTAATCATTTGTGCACTCGCCCGAATGGCACCATACAAGGAATATTTGTTGTTGGAAGCCCATCCACCAATCATGATACCGTAAACGCCAATACTTACAATACCCATGATATAAAGTACTCCGATGTTAACATCGGCCACCTGCAACTGAACTTCTCTACCGAAAATGGGCAACGAGGTACCCCAAGGAATCACCGCACTGGTGATGGTGGCTACGATCATGGCGATTCCAGGTCCCAAAATAAACAACCATTTTTCGGCATTTTTGGGAATGATTTCTTCTTTAAAAAGCAACTTGCCTCCATCAGCAAACGGCTGCAACAAGCCGAAAGGACCTACCCTGTTTGGACCCAAGCGGTCCTGGAAAAACGCGGCAATTTTTCGCTCCCCAAAGGTGAAGTACAACGCCATCACCAAGGTAATTGCCAAAATGACCACAATCAGGATCAATTTCTCTAAAAATAATGCACTATCCATGGTTTAGGCTTTGTTTAGCAATGGAGTATGTTCAGGGGCATCTACCTCATAATGGTTGGCAGAAATAACCGATGAACGGTCTATGTGACGGGGTCCTTCGATCGTCCAATCTGCTTTGTCCTTCTTTTCAAAGCGACATTCGTTGCAGATAAACTCTTTCACCTCCCCGTATTGGTCTTTGCGCGCGGTAACACGGGCAATTTCATCTCCTATCATCCACACAACGGCTTTTCCTGAGCAGCATTTACAATCGCGATGGGCGTCCATGGGTTTGGTATACCACACACGTGAACGGAATCGGAAAGTTTTATCGGTCAATGCACCAACGGGACAAACATCGATGACGTTACCGATGAATTCATTTTTAAGACTCTTTTCGATGTAGGTGCCGATTTCTGCTGCATCACCGCGTTTTAGAACGCCATGTTCACGCTGTTCCGTAAGTTGGTTGGCGGTATACACACAACGGTAGCACAAAATACAGCGGGTCATGTGCAATTTGATATATTCCCCGATGTCTACTTTGTCGAACGTTCTGCGCTCAAATTCGTAACGCGTGTTGCTTTTGCCGTGTTCATAGGCCAAATCCTGCAAGTGACACTCTCCTGCTTGATCACAAACTGGGCAATCCAAGGGATGGTTAATGAGCAGCATTTCAACAACTCCTGCGCGGGCGTCGATGACTTTTTCGCTGGACTTATTCTTTACTTCCATTCCATCCATGACGGTGGTTGAACAGCTAGCGACCAATTTGGGCATCGGGCGAGGGTCCTTTTCAGAGCCCTTGCTCACTTCCACCAAACAGGTTCTACATTTTCCTCCACTGCCTTTCAAACTGCTATAGTAACACATTGCTGGTGGGACCACGTCGCCACCAATCATGCGCGCTGCATTCAAAATGGTGGTACCTGGATCCACTTGAACCGATTGTCCATCAATGGTTACAGTAAATTTTGGATTCGTTTCTGACATAATTATCCGTTAACTGTCTCAAATGTTTTTTCAGTAACCAAGCCATAATTCTTGGTCATACATAACTTTGGCTCTTTCACGTGCCATTCAAATTCTTCGCGGAAATGACGGATGGCTGCGGCAACGGGCCAAGCAGCCGCATCACCCAAAGGACAAATGGTATTCCCCTCGATTTTGCGTTGAATATCCCAAAGTAGATCGATGTCTTCCATCTTTCCATGTCCGTATTCTAGACGATGCAATACTTTTTCCATCCAGCCGGTGCCTTCTCTGCAAGGACTACATTGTCCACAGCTTTCATGATGATAGAAACGGCTGAAATTCCAGGTATTTCTGACGATGCACTGGTCTTCATCATACACGATGAATCCACCGGAACCCAACATACTTCCTGTGGCAAATCCACCTTCCGACAAACTTTCATAGGTCATCAAACGATCTTCGCCGGTGGCGGTTTTACACACCAGGTAATGGGGCAAAATTGGAACGGAAGAACCTCCTGGCACGCAGGCCTTGAGTTTTTTGCCGTTTTTAATCCCTCCCAAATATTGATCGCTGTAAATAAATTCCTCTACCGACAATCCCAAAGTAATCTCATAGACACCCGGATTGTTTACGTTTCCTGAGGCACTGATTAATTTTGTTCCAGTGCTTCTACCCACCCCAATCTGGGCGTAAGCGTCTCCACCTTCATTAACAATAGGCACAACTGCGGCGATGGTCTCTACGTTATTAACAACGGTAGGACGATCCCACAATCCTTTCACCGCCGGGAATGGCGGCTTGATGCGAGGATTTCCACGTTTGCCTTCCAAGCTTTCAATCAGCGCCGTTTCTTCTCCGCAGATGTAGGCACCTGCACCGGTGCTTACTGCTAAGTCCAAATCAAAACCGCTGCCTTTGATGTTTTTGCCTAACCATCCGTTGGCATAGGCCTCGGCGATGGCTTTTTCAAGGATTTGCAACACATACATATATTCACCACGGATATATATGTAGGATTGATTGCATCCCAAGGCATAAGACGATAAGATCATACCCTCAATCAACAAGTGAGGGATTTTCTCCATCAAATAACGGTCTTTGAAAGTTCCAGGTTCACTTTCGTCGGCATTGCATAACAAGTGGCGAGGTACACCTTCGGGTTTGGCGATAAAA
>JBJTNN010000296.1:0-3107 GCA_046074125.1 Bacteroidota bacterium | reverse complement strand
ATTTCATTAATTTCGCCTCAATTTGAAAGCAGTATTAAAGCTTTTGCGCTATGCGGGTAATCACAAAAAGTTGATTGTGCTCAACTCTTTGTTTAACCTGTTGTATGTGGTTTTCCAGCTGGTGACCTTGATGATGATCATGCCTGTCTTGCGCTTTTTGTTTTCAAAAGACGGTGCAGGTGCGCCAGCATTGAGCAGTAGCAATTACGGGGTTGGACAGTGGTTTAGTCAACAGTACCAATCATTCATTTCTTGGTTTGGGGCGTTGGCGAAAGGCGAACCGTTTACGGCGTTGGCCTATTTGTGTGTGGCTTTGGTTTGTGTTACCATTTTAAAAAATGGATTCAGGTTTTTGGCGATGAACTTCATGGTTTTGATTCGTAACCGTAGTATTCAAGAAATTCGACAAGGTGTGTATCAAAAATGTTTGGATTTGCCCATCGCATATTTTAACAACGAGCGCAAAGGTGATTTGATGTCGAGGATGAGTAACGACATCAAGGAGATTGAATTTGCCTTGATGGTTTCTTTGGAGGCATTGTATTTTCAGCCATTGAACATCATACTGTTCATGGTGGCTTTGGTGGTATTATCAGCCAAGTTAACCTTGTATATTTTGTTGTTTTTGCCTGTGACGGCATTGATTATTGGCGTGATTGGACGGTCTTTAAGAAAGCGAAGCGCCAAAAACCAAGAACTGTTGGGTCGTGTGATGAGTGCATACGAAGAGACTTTGGGTGGAATTCGGATCATCAAGGCATTCAATGCCTCTTCATTTTTTGCCAAAAAGTACAACGATCAAGACGAGCAATACACCAAAAACAACATTGGAGTACAGCGCCGGTATGACTTATCCTCACCCATGAGTGAGACCATTGGTATTGGGGTGAGTGCGTTGCTTTTGTGGTTGGGTGGTAGCATGGTGTTTCGTCACGAATTGGATCCGGAGTTTTTCCTCACCTACTTTGCCATTTTCTCGCAGTTAATACCTCCGTTTAAAGCGTTTTCGAATGCCCTATATGCAGCCCAGAAGGGCATGGCGAGTTTAGACAGAATTCAAGAGTTGGTAACGGCTCCTGTGCTTGTTGAGGATCCCACCGATCCCAAAAAGGTGGTATTTGCAAGTTCGTTGGCGCTGAACGATGTGGGATTTTCCTATTTGGATGGCAATCCGGTGATAGAGCACTTCAATTTGGAAATAAAGAAAGGTCAAACCATTGCATTGGTTGGTCCTTCGGGGGCGGGTAAAACCACATTAACCGATTTGGTGGCTCGCTTTTATGATGTGAGTGAAGGCAGTATTAGTCTGGATGGTGTAGACATTCGCATGTTTGATCAAGAGGATTTGCGTGGGCTTATTGGTATTGTAAACCAAGAGAGTATTCTATTTAACGAATCGGTGCGAAACAACATCGCTTTGGGGCGACCTGAATTGCCCTTAGACGATGTGATTGCCGCCGCGAAGGCTGCAAATGCACATGAATTTATCATGGACATGGAGCGCGGTTACGATACCGAGATAGGGGAAAGAGGGGGTAAGTTGAGCGGTGGACAGAAACAGAGATTGGCCATTGCGAGGGCTTTGTTGAAAGATCCGGAAATTTTGATTTTGGACGAGGCCACTTCTGCTTTGGATAGTAAGAGCGAGAAGGCTGTTCAGCAGGCCTTAGAACTGCTCATGAAGCATAGAACGAGCATTATCATTGCTCACAGACTATCAACGGTTGTACACGCTGATTTGATTGTGGTGATGGATAAAGGGAAGTTGGTTGAGTCTGGAACTCACAACGAATTGTTGGAGAAGAAAGGCATGTATTACAACCTCATTCAACTCCAACAACTGTTGTCAAAATGATTATTCAGGCTTGTCCTCGGAGGTGGTTTCCTCAGACAGCGATTGATTTTGATCTGTACTTGTATTTTCCTCTTGCGTGGTAACTGTTTCTTGAGGAATTGCTTCTGATTCGGTAGCGATGGCCGTTGATTCTGCGGCTACTTCCACATTGGTAGCTTCTGCAACTACAGCGGGTTCTTCTACTGGGTCAAAGGGTCTGCGACCGATCAGGTTTTCCAAATCCGCTTTGAACAGAATTTCTTTTTCTAAAAGTGCTTTCGCAACCTTTTCTAAGTCATCCTTTTTCTCCGTTAGCAAGGCTTTGGTGATGTCGTAAGCTTTCTGAATCAATGCGCGAACCTCTTGGTCTATCAGTTCTGCCGTTTTCTCAGAATAAGGGCGCTGGTAGCCGTATTCTCCCTGAGGATCGTGGAAACTAACATGGCCCACCTTTTCATTCATACCGTAGATGGTGATCATGCTGTAGGCCAATTTGGTAATTCTTTCTAGGTCGTTCTGTGCACCGGTAGAAATTTTTCCGAAGAAGATGTCTTCTGCAATTCTACCTCCCAACGTCATGCACATGCTATCCATCAACTGTTCGGTGCGATACAGGTATTGTTCTTTGGGTAAATACTGTGCATATCCAAGGGCTGCAACTCCGCGGGGAACGATTGATACTTTCAACAAGGGATCTGCATGGGGCAAATACCAACCGGCAATTGCGTGGCCTGCTTCATGGTAAGCGACAATGGCTTTTTCTTCCGGACTGATGATTTTATTTTTCTTTTCCAATCCACCAATGACACGGTCGATGGCATCTTGGAAATCTTGCATGTCAACAGCCTCTTTGTTGTGACGTGCGGCGATCAATGCAGCTTCGTTACACACGTTGGCAATCTCTGCACCGGCGAATCCTGGGGTTTGTAGGGCCAGTTTGTGGGCGTCTACATCGGTAGACAACTTGGTCAATGGGCCGAGGTGTACTTTAAAGATTTCTTCGCGGCCTTGTAAATCGGGACGATCAACGGTGATTTGACGGTCGAAACGACCTGGACGCATCAAGGCGCTGTCTAGGATATCGGGTCTGTTGGTTGCAGCCATGATGATTACACCGCTATCGGTGCCAAAACCATCCATTTCGGCCAACAATTGGTTCAGTGTATTTTCACGTTCATCGTTTGAACCTTGCATGAGGTTTTTACCACGGGCTCTACCAATGGCATCGATTTCATCGATAAAAATGATACAAGGCGCTTTTTCTTTGGCTTGT
>JBJTNN010000295.1:0-19132 GCA_046074125.1 Bacteroidota bacterium | reverse complement strand
CCCTCTTCGTTAAATTTTGCCTCCCTCATCACAAAAAAATCGATGCGATGAAGTAGTGCCAAACAATGAATTACATCATTCCGCCCATTCCGCCCATGTCGGGACCGTGGCTATGACCTTTTTCTTCTTCCTTGATTTCGCTCAAAACGCACTCGGTAGTCAAGATCATACTGGCAATAGACGCTGCATTTTCAAGGGCCACACGAGATACCTTCTTGGGATCAATTACCCCAGCGGCAATCAAGTTTTCGTATTTCTCTGTACGGGCGTTGTAACCGAAATCACCACTGCCCTCCATCACCTTCTGAACCACGATGCTGCCCTCACCACCCGCGTTGGCGATGATCTGACGCAAAGGCTCTTCCAAGGCGCGACGTACGATCTGTATCCCTGTGGTTTCATCTTCGTTTTCACCTTTCATGCCTTCCAAACCAGCGATGGCACGGATCAAGCTGACACCACCACCAGGAACGATGCCTTCTTCAACCGCAGCACGGGTTGCGTGCAACGCATCGTCTACGCGGTCTTTCTTTTCTTTCATTTCAACCTCAGTGGCCGCACCGATGTACAATACGGCTACACCACCACTCAACTTAGCCAAACGCTCTTGCAATTTCTCGCGGTCGTAGTCTGAAGTGGTGTTCTCAATCTGAACTTTGATTTGAGAAACACGGGCAGCAATCGCTGATGAATCACCCGCGCCATTTACGATGGTTGTGTTGTCTTTGTTGATGGTGATCTTCTCGGCCCTACCCAAATCTTCCATGGTAGCATCGTCCAACTTGCGACCTTGCTCCTCGCTGATAACCGTTCCACCGGTCAAGATAGCGATGTCTTGCAACATCTCTTTTCTGCGGTCGCCAAATCCTGGGGCTTTTACTGCAGCGATTTTGAGGGCGCCACGAATGCGGTTCACTACCAAGGTAGCCAACGCTTCACCGTCGATGTCTTCGGCAATGATCAACAATGGCTTACCTGTTTGAACGACCTTTTCCAACACGGGCAACAAATCTTTCATGCTGCTGATTTTCTTGTCGTAAATCAAGATGAAAGCGTTTTCTAGGTCGGCTTCCATTTTTTCGGTGTTGGTTACGAAATAAGGACTCAAATATCCGCGATCGAACTGCATACCTTCAACTACGTCAACGGTGGTCTCGGTGCCTTTGGCTTCTTCCACGGTGATCACACCGTCTTTACCCACTTTGTGCATCGCTTCAGCGATCAACTTACCAATGGTGTTGTCGTTGTTGGCAGAGATGGTGGCAACTTGCTCAATTTTGCTGTTGTCGTCACCCACCGCTTGGGTCATTTCGTTCAATTTGTTCACAGCAGCAACCACGGCTTTGTCGATCCCGCGCTTCAAGTCCATGGGATTGGCGCCGGCAGCAACGTTTTTCAAACCACCGGTTACGATGGCTTGAGCCAATACGGTCGCTGTGGTGGTACCATCACCCGCAACATCCGCGGTTTTGCTGGCAACCTCTTTCAACATTTGGGCACCCATGTTTTCTACTGGGTCAACCAATTCAATTTCTTTGGCCACCGATACACCGTCTTTGGTGATGTGGGGCGCGCCAAATTTCTTATCAATGACTACGTTACGTCCTTTGGGACCCAAGGTTACTTTAACCGCATTTGCCAACGCGTCAACTCCTCTTTTTAGGCCATCGCGGGCGGAGAGATTGAAATCTATTTTCTTTGCCATTTCTGTAATGATTTAATTTTTTTAGGGTTAGATGATCGCCAAAATATCGCTTTCACGCATGATGAGGTAGTCTTTGCCCTCAACCGTTAATTCAGTACCTGCATATTTGCCATACAAAACAGTGTCGCCCACTTTCACTGTAACGGGCTCATCGGTTTTGCCTGGACCTACAGCAACTACGGTACCTTTTTGGGGCTTTTCTTTGGCTGTGTCTGGGATGATGATTCCTGAAGCAGTTTTCTGCTCGGCTTGAACAGGCTCTATCAGAACTCTGTCGGCCAATGGTTTAACGTTTACTGACATATTGTTTAGGTTTTTTGTTTTGTCCTTTCATGGCGAATGTTGTGCCATTTCAAATTTGTGCGACATTGGATGGGTGTGGTCCGAAAAAATGTCAGTTTTTGGCAAATCAAGCCCTGTTTTGGGCGTTGGGATATGTCAGATTGGCAAATTTTTCTATGTCTGCCCGGTGTGTTTGCACAAACTGTTGGGCCAGGGCCGATAGTGGATGGGGCGTTCTGACCGCATCCTGGGAAGAATTATTTTGTGTTTGGATCAAAGCCAACAGGGTATTTTCAAAGTCAGATTCATGGGCCACGTTGAATCCGAAACCGGCCTCAATGAATTGTTGGGCTTCAGGAAATTTTTGGTGGTTGGGTCCAAAAATCACGGGCAATCCGAAGGCTGCGGCTTCGATGATGTTGTGCAATCCTTTGCCAAAGGCTCCGCCGATTAAGGCCAAGGTTCCGTATCGATAGCACTCTGCCAACTGTCCGATTGTATCCAAAATCACCACCTGAGTGGTATCGGGCGATGCCAGGCCTTGGGTGAATGTGGTGGGGTTTAGGGCGGATAATTCAGCGGTTATTTTGTTGCAGAATTCTGAAGAAATATCGTGGGGCGCGATGAGGATTTGCCAATCTTTTAGGGCATGGGGATGCTGCTCGATGAACGATTTCAGCAAGGCAATTTCTGGCATCCATGCGCTGCCGAGAATGAGGGTTGGTTTTTGTGTCAGCCAGGGCTGCAGCGTGGGGTGGGGCGAAGGGGGTTGTTGGGTTCTGTCGAAGGCGCGGTTGAATTTGGGATCGCCGAACAGGAAGGCATTGTTAAAGTCATTGCGCTTTGCCAGAGCGGTCATGGCTTCATTGATGAGTCCAATGCCATGGAGTTTTTTCAGCAGGGTTTTCCACGGCGATGCGATGGCGGAAAAGAGAAAGTGATTGGGCCTGAGGGAAACGCCGAGGGCAAAGGTGGGGATGTTGTTTTCGAGGGTTGTTTTTAGGTGGTGATACCAAAATTCGTAACGGATAAAAATGGCAGCCTCTGGTTGCCATTGCGCGTGCCAGCGCTTCGCGCTGTCACGCGCATCCAACGGCAAATACACTTTGGTTTGGTTGGTATTTAATTGGGCGTAATTGTATCCGGAGGGAGAAAAAAAACTAAACAGCACATGCCGTTGGCTGGAGGCCGCCTGCAAGGCGGCCGCAATGGGCTTGGCCATCTCAAATTCCCCCAAAGAAGCACAGTGTATCCAAACCAATTCAAACGATTCAACCGGTTTTCCATCGATTTGGTGTGAAATTTCGCCCCGACCTCGATGTTGATCCCTCAACCACCCCTCATGCAAGTTCCGGGCTTTGGGATTCCATAAACTGGCCAAGCGAATCAGTCCGCCGTACAGTTTCAATCCCACAGAGTAAATCGCAACGATCATTCAAAATATTCGGTTTCCCGAACCGTCGTTTTGGTGTAAATGATGATCGGAATGACCAAACTCGCATGAATACCCACACTCAAATCGGTCTGTTTGGCATCCGGTGCCCGGAATGTGGCCATGTCCCAATCCCGCATGTTGTAGGTTACCCCCTGCATCAAATCCAAACCCACCTGAAAACTCAAAGTATTGGGATTCATGTACTGCAATCGCACCTGCTCTTTCAAGCAATATCCTGCACGATAATTGTCGTGCCCCGCCGTATAAAATCCCTCCAACTGTGGAACCAAGCCTTTATCAAACTGAAACTTGGTAAAATGCTCGTGATAACCCACGCCGCCGATGAGCTGCATCGACCACGTCCTTGGGTTCTTTAGCGTGCTTTGCTTCAACGGGATGATTTTCCCGGCGGTTGCACAAAAGTTGAAACCCCGCAAATAGGTTCTGATCACCGCGGGATTGCCGTTTACGTCAAATAAATAGTTCGAACCAGAAATTATGTCGCCATACATGCTGTCGGTGCTCACCCATCCCCCCGTGTATGGGACATAGTTGAAGCCCAACAACCACCGTTCTTTGTGTTGGTATTCGGCACCCAAATCAAACATTGCGCTGGCCTTGTAGCGCTCTCTCCAGCCACCAGCGTGTACTTGCATGCCTCCGCCAACGTGCATGGCAACCCAAGTGGGGCGTGCCAAAGTGCTTCCATTGCCTGAGGGTGCGGGGTTTACGGTCTGCCCAATAGACATCGCCGTGAAAAACAAGGTAAAGAGTATCGCAAAGCGCTGTTTCATGCCGGGTAAAAAACGAAGGTACAAATTGACGGTGAATATTTACCGCAGAATTTCGTGCAGGCACGACAAGAAACCCGCAGGATTTTCGGCATGCACCCAATGGCCTGCGTTGGCGACTTCATGGAATTGGGCCGTTGGGAAGTGTTGCAGGATCACATCATGGTCTTCCTTTTTGATGTATCCACTCTTGCTTCCGGCAATGAAATCGACTCGCTTGAGAAATACTTGCTGGAAATCCAACGCACCAATGATTTCGTCGTACGCATTTTCAATGGCCTCCAAGTTGCTCTTTGTGGCGTAACCACCCCCCGGGATGGGCTCGATATTTTTGAGTAGAAACTGTCGAACCCCCATTTCTGGAGCATAGGGCAAAAAGGCTTCTTCGGCCTCTTTGCGGGAGTTTAGTAGGTGTAGTGGGACCTCCTTGAACGCTTTGAAATAGCCCAGATGACCGGGTACATAGCGCTTGGGTGCGATGTCTACCACGATCAATTGATTTACGCATTCGGGGTAGCGATCTGCAAAGACCATGGCGGTTTTTCCTCCCATGGAATGTCCCATGATGATGGCTTGGGTATCGCCAAGATGATTCATCAATTGCTTGAGGTCATCGGCCATCACCGCATAGCCCGAGGCATCGTGATGAAAACTTTTGCCGTGATTACGGGCGTCGTAAGTAATGACTCGATAAGTGGTTGCGAGTTGCTGGGACGCCAAATGCCAATTGTCGAGCATGCCAAAAATGCCATGCAGTATGTACAGTGGTTGGGCGTTTTCTTCCCCGTAAATGCGGTAGTTGACCAAGTTGGTCATTGAAAATTAGTTCAAGAAATTCTCAACGGGGGTATACGCCAAGTTGAAAGCTTCAGCCACACCTTGGTAAACCACTTTGCCGTTGATTACATTCAATCCCAATTTGAGTTCGTTGCTGTCGCTACACGCTTTCTTCCATCCTTTGTTGGCCAACTGTACTGCGTAGGGCAGGGTAGCGTTGGTCAAGGCCAAAGTTGAAGTATAGGGAACAGCACCGGGCATGTTGGCAACACAATAGTGAACCACACCATCCACTTCGTAGCAAGGCTCGGCGTGTGTGGTGGGCTTGGAAGTTTCGAAGCAACCTCCTTGGTCGATGGCTACGTCTACGATTACCGCGCCTTTTTTCATGGTTGGCAACATATCGCGGGTGATCAATTTGGGGGCTTTTGCTCCTGGGATCAAAACACCACCGATGACCAAATCCGCAGTTTTTACGGCGTTACGCACGTTGTATTCATTAGAGATCATGGTTTCCACGTTGGCAGGCATGATGTCATCGAGCTGACGCAAACGAGGCAGGCTAATGTCCATCATGGTCACGCGGGCGCCCAATCCAGCGGCCATTTTAGCGGCCTGGGTACCTACGATACCGCCACCCAATACCAATACTTCGGCAGGTTTTACCCCGGGTACGCCACCCAACAATACACCTCTTCCACCCATGGGTTTTTCGAGGTATTTGGCGCCTTCTTGGATACTCATACGGCCGGCTACTTCGCTCATGGGGACAAGCAACGGCAAGCTGCGGTCGGCTTTTTCTACGGTTTCGTAGGCCAAGCAAACGGCGCCGCGCTCAATCATGGCGTGGGTCAAGGGCTCGTAAGAAGCAAAGTGGAAGTAAGTGAACAACAACTGATCTTTTTTGATCAAGCTGTATTCGCTTTCAATGGGTTCTTTTACTTTGATGATCATCTCAGCGATGGCATACACTTCCTCGATGGTGTTGAGGATGGTAGCACCAGCGGCTTGATATTCTGCATCAGCAAAGCCACTGCCTTCACCAGCAGTTTTTTGCACGTAAAGGGTGTGACCGTGTTTGATCAATTCACTTGCACCTGCGGGCGTCAATGCCACGCGGTTTTCGTTGTTTTTGATTTCTTTTGGAACGCCAATGATCATAGTTGAAAAGTGGCGCAAAGATACGGGTTTGTTTTGATATTCTTATAAACCCAACTTGCGGGCGATTCCCTTCTCTACCCCCTCTTTGTGAAGCATCACCGAGATGGTTTTATATTTGAAGTAGGCTTCGCTCACATAGAAGTAACCACCCATCGCATTCCCGGTTCCCCAAGAGTTTTTCACCAAGAAATAGGTGTTGCCGTTTTTCTCGGTCGACATGCCCACAATGTGCATCCCGTGGTCATCGGTGGTTGTTTGTCGGTCAAATGCCGCTTGTCGTACCGCGGGAGTGATGTCCAATTCCGCTACGGGTACACTAAAGGCGTTCCCTTCTTTTTTCGCGCCTGCATCGTTGAAGCCGGCATTATCGGTGCCAATTTTCTTGATGGTTGATTCATCGGCAGGGACAATGGCCAAGCCATCGCGGAAAGAAAATCCTTTTTCGCTGACGTCGGCAGCCCAAGCCACGGTATATCCTTTGCTCAACGCCGTTTTTACGGTTTGGGTGAATTCATCCAAAGGCAAGTTATAGGCCCGGTCCATCGCCCAGTTGTCAGGTACTTCAACCACGAAGTGACTATAGTCTGGATGATGTGTGAAACTGGTTAACGCCACATAATCGGCCATGTTCAATCCCAAACTCGCCGCATAGGTTTTGGGGGTGTACGTTTTGCCCTCGTAGGTAAATTCTTTGGGGAGGGGACCCAAATAGGCGTCCAAAATGCCTTCAAATGCGGGCAACCAACTTTCGGTGTAGGTGCCTGTTTCGCGTTTTACCAATGCCCCCATAAATCCTTTTAAAACAGCAATCATTTCGCTGTGGTCGTGGCGAGTGGCGCCGTTTTTCAAACCGGTATAAACCGATTCAGGTACGATGCCGTACTGACTCACGATGCTGGGAATGTCCCAACCCTCACCACCTTGATCAAAACTGTGGTTTCCATTCATGCGGAGGTATGTTTTGGCTTTTTCAGTATAGGCGCAGCGAGCCACATACATTTGGCTCAAATTGTGTTGTCCTTTCCCAAGTCGGATGAGTTCGCTTTCTAGCAGCGATAAAGTACTATAGCTCCAACAAGTGCTGGTTCTGCATTGGTCTTCCACCGGTGTGGCCGCCAAAATTTTACTGGGCGTGAAGGCATAGCTGCTCCCCGGTTTGTTGATGGTGTAGTCGGGGGTAGCGGGCGCAGGGTTCGCATTCTGGGCGATGGCCACCGTGGCCGATGTTAGGGCGATAAAAGACAACAGAAATCTCATACCCTGCGAAAGTAAGGGATTTGTGTTTAACCTTTGAAAGGGTTTCGCAATTGATAGGGTTTTACCCGATGAAAGCGTTGGGCATAAATGCGAAGCAATCCCCTGAGAAACCAACCCCGGGCATACAAAATATAACTGTTTTCGATGGGGGTAGCCCCCATGGTGCTTTTGATTTCTGTGGCCGTTCTTCCCAGGCAAACAAACTCATCTTTCTGTTCGATTCCAAAGGCGATGACATCGTACATCATGCGTTGATACAACTGATCGTCGGCAGCCGCATCGGTGAGGCCCAAGTGCATGGCATACAAACCGTGCTCACTTTCGATGGCCGAGATAAACCCGCACAATTGTTCGTTTTTGTAATAGCCCCATACTTTGAATTTGTCTTTCATCGTTCTAACAAACGTATGCAGCATCATGGACAGCTTTGGTGAAATGGCCAGGGTTTTGTCTTTGAGGGTGTGTCCCAACATCTGCGCACATTGTGGAATCCAATCGTTGGCTTCGTTGTGTTTGAGTTCAACGGCTTGGTATTCTAGAGAGTTGCTCAGTACTTTTTTGGTTCTTACCCTGTATTTGGAACTCATGGCTTGCACGTAATCGTCAAAATTTTGCCATTCTGGTTGGATGGTCAAATTCATGAAGGGTTCGGCTTTTACCGTTGCTGCGCCAGGTATTTTTGGGGTGCCTAACACGTTGATGATCATAACTCCACAGCTGGCTTTGTTGATGTCGGAGAGGTCTGTGTTGGGTTGGATATCCGGGAATTGGAGTCCGGGACTGCAGGCGTTTCCCGCATATTGCACATACCCTTTGGCACTCAACAAAGTGGCCAACTTCAAAACGGCACGCGCCACATATTTTCCGGTGGGCTTGCTCAGTTCGATGTTGCTGAACGGAAATGATTGTCCGCCCATTTGTATGTTGCCATCATAATTTGCGAAGGCCGCTTGCAGGTGCTGAAAAGTTTGAAAATCTAGGGGCTTCACAATGCGTTCTAACAGGTAACAAGGTCAACCTTGTTTTGGTTTTAAGGGTGCAAAAATGTGTCTTTTTCTGTCAATTTCCTACGTTGTTTGTCGTTCCGAATTTGTTGTTTAACGACATGCATCAAAAAGGGTATTTCGCTTGTGGCAAAATTCTTGTAGGTTTGTAAACTATGGTGAAAAATTTCGTAAACCATCCAAAAGGACCAATTCGTTTTGTGCTTGCCTTGGCGGCACTGGGTTTTGCAATGCCTGCTTCAGCCCAAAAGGCAGGAAGCGCCAAGAAAAAAGCACCCGTAGCTACGACGGTTGCGGCTCCCAGTGTGGCAGCGCAACGGTTGGCGATGTACAAAAAATTTGAACTTAAAACCGATACGGCGTTGTTATCAACCGCCGAAAGGGAATGCATCACCCACCTGATTAAGGCGGCAGAATACGCAGATCGCATTTTCTGGAAACAGACCATCGGAGATAAAACAGAATTTTTGGCGGGTATCAAGGATCCCAGCGAAAGAAAGTTCGCGGAGTTGAATTATGGACCTTGGGACCGTTTGAACGACGACAAACCATTCATGAAGGGTTATGGAGAAAAACCTCCGGGCGTAAACCTATATCCCCGCGATTTTTCCATGGTTGGGGTAGATACGATGTTCCAATCCTTTGTGAAAGAGCCGTATTCGATTGTTCGTGATTTCAAAGCTCCAGGGCCTATTGATCCTAGCAAGCACAAAAACGGACCGATCATGCCTGAGCCCATGGGGATGCCCTTTCAAAGTGCCAATGGTAAGCAGTACCAAGCGATCAAATACGGCGAGTTTTACCGTGAAGAAGTCATGAAAATGGGTGATGAAATCAATGCAGCGGCTGAGGCCATCCGTAAAGAAGATCCCGAATTTTCAGAATACCTGCGTTTGCGCATGGGTGCTTTGATGATGGATGATTACATCGTGAGCGACATCAAATGGTTGTCATTGAAGAGTCACTTGGATTTGGTGATTGGTCCTATCGAGAACTACGAAGACAAATTATACGGACAAAAAACTTCGTATGAGGCCTATGTGTTGGTGCGCGACAGAGCTTGGGATGCGAAATTGGAGAAGTTCATCGCCTATTTGCCGAAGTTGCAAGCCGGTTTGCCGGTGGAGCCACAATACAAGCCTTCTTTGAATGAAGATGAAGCCAGCAGCGACCATGTAGAAATGGTGTTAGAGCCGGGGTTCCCGCCGCGTGAGCCCGGAGCCAAGCCGTTGAGTCAGTTAGCTGTTTTTGATGCCGTTTTCTACGGCGGTGATTGTAATTCGGGCAGCAAAACCATCGCGGTGAATTTGCCCAACGATGAGCGCATCCAGAAATACTATGGCACCCGCAGGTCTCAGTTGAAAAATACCATGCAGGCGAAATTCGAAAACATGGTGGTTCCGATTGCTGCCAGGGTGATTGCGCCTTCTCAACAGAAAAATATCACCTTCAATGCATTCTTCAACAATGTGATGTTCCACGAAGTGGCGCACGGGTTGGGTATCAAAAACGTTGTTGGTAACGATAAATTGACGGTTCGTGAAGCTTTGGGTGCAGATTATTCTGCCATCGAAGAGTGTAAAGCCGATGTTTTGGGGCTGTATATGGTTACACAACTGTTCGATGAAAAACAATTGGAAGGCAGTTTGGATGACTACTATGTAACATTTGTGGCCAGTGTGTTCCGATCGGTGCGATTTGGTGCCTCTTCTGCCCACGGTAAAGCCAACATGATTACATTCAATACGCTGTTGAATCAGGGTGCGATTGTACTTGAGGAAAAAGGAAAGCCAGTAGCCGATGGTGGCGCTGAAAAGCGCACATACAAAGTGGATGTAGCAAAAATGCGTCAAGTGATTTCTGATTTGGCCGCTGAGTTGTTGCGTTTGCAGGGCAATGGCAATGTATCGGATGTAAAAGCGGTGTTGAGCACCCGCGGTGTGATTGGTGCATCGCTGCAAATGGATTTGAAGCGCATTGAATCGGCGGGAATCCCAGTGGATTTGGTGTTTGATCAAGGCATCAAGACTTTGGGCTTGGAGAAATTCTACAAACCGCTGCCTGAAATGAAGGGGATGCCTATGGGCGGTCCTGGTCAAGGTGGTCCTGGACAAGGCGGTCCTGGTCAAGGTGGTCCTGGTCATGGTGGACCCGGTCAAGGAGGTCCTGGTCAAGGCGGTCCCGGACAGGGCGCTCCCAACATGCCTCCTCCGCCAGCGCCAAAAGGTCCAGGCAAACAATAATTTCAAGGTGTTTTTGAGTTTTTTATTCCATTATTAATCGCAATTTTAACAGTCACATGAGAATTAACCGTTGGGTCGTAATAACAACCACGTCGATGATTTTGGCGTTGTTTGTTTTCTGTAGTAACAAGAAGTTTGGAGAAAATGATAGCTTTTTGGGCACCTTGATGATGATGCTCAAAGAGGCCCATTACGCGCCCAAAGAGGTGGATGATTCGCTCAGCGTGAACATCTACAACAACCTCATCAACAATTTGGATCGCGACAAGCACTTTTTCACCCAAGAGGATTTGCGGTTGATTGAGCCATTCAAAACGTCTATCGATGATCAGATTCAAGTGGGTCGGTTCGACTTTTTCGACACTACCTGGAGCATTTTGATGACGCGTTTGGCTGCTTTGGAACCTGTAATCAATCAGTCATTGGCTTCACCATTAAACTATGATTTGGATGAGACCTACACCGTTTACGATGAGCCACAGTCGTTTCAGCCCAACTGGGAAACCTTAAAAAAGGACTGGCAGAAGTGGTTGCAATTCCAGAGCATGGAGCGGTTGTCGCGCAAGTTGGAATCACAGAAGAAGGCAAAAGATTCCTCGGCCATCGCCAAGCAAAAACCTTTTGATACGTTGGAGCTTCAGGCCCGCAACGAGACGAAAAAATTCTATGCCGATTGGTTCAAGCGTTTGAAAAAGATGGATCGTCGCGATCAGATTGGTATGTACGCCAACACCATCGCGGAGATTTACGATCCGCATACCAACTATTTTCCACCCGAAGACAAAGAGAACTTCGACATCGGTATGACCGGCAAATTGGAGGGCATCGGTGCAACCCTGACGGAGCGTGATGGTTACGTGAAAGTGGAGCGCATCGTGCCGGGCAGTGCCAGTTACCGTCAGGGCGAATTGAAAGCGGGTGATTTGATTTTAAAGGTAGCACAAGGTCCGGCAGAACCCGTAGATGTGGTGGACATGAAATTGGACGATGCCATTCAGTTGATTCGCGGTAAAAAAGGCACGGAAGTGCGTTTGACGGTGAAGAAACCGGACGGCAGCATCGTGGTAATCCCCATCATTCGCGAGGTGGTGGTGATTGAAGAGAGCTATGCGAAAAGTGCGTTGATGACATACAAAGGCAAGAAATTTGGGCTGATTCATTTGCCCAGTTTCTATGCTGATTTTTCGCAGCGTGGCAGGGGCAGGAATTGCGCCGGCGATGTACGTACAGAAATTTCAAAACTCCAAAAAGAAGGTGCTACGGGCATCGTGATTGATTTGAGGAACAACGGGGGCGGAAGTTTGGCGGATGCCATTGAAATGGGCGGTTTGTTCATACCTCAAGGTCCCATCGTACAGGTGAAAGACATGCGCGGTATTGAAATTCATGCCGATCGCAACCCGGCGGTTGAATATGGCGGTCCGTTGGTGATTTTAACAAACACTTACAGCGCATCGGCCTCGGAGATTTTGGCGGCAGCCCTTCAAGATTACGGTAGGGCAGTGATTGTGGGCAGCAAGAGTACGTTCGGTAAAGGCACCGTTCAAACGTTTGTGGAATTGCCAGGTGGTATGAGCGATGTTTTCCCAAGGGGCTACGGCCAATTGAAGGTGACCATTCAGAAGTTTTATCGCATCAACGGCGGAACCACCCAATTGCGTGGTGTGGAACCCGATGTTGTATTGCCCGATGTATATGACGGCATAGAGCAGGGTGAGAAGGAAATGGATTTCCATTTGGCGTACGACAAAATTCCGGCGGCGCCTTACAATTCTTACAATCCTTACAAGGAGGCTCAGCGACGTAAGGCCATCGAACTGTCGAAAAAGCGTGTGGTAAAAAATGAGTACTACACCTTGGTACAAAAGAGGGCTTCTGAGTTGGCGGAGGTGAGAAATGCCTATACGTATTCATTGAACATGAAGAAGTTTGAGGCCCAGCAGGAGGCCTTGCGTTTGCAGGACAAGCCTTTGCGCGACTACAAATACAAAACGGTTTGTGATACAGTGATGGCGTTGCAGAGTGATTTGAAAGAAGCGGGCTCGGATGCAATCAAACTGGCGCAGAAACAAGATTGGCTGAAGCGGTATCGCGAGGATGCCGGTTTGGACGAAGCGGTGCGCATTCTTTTTGATTGGCAGGGCAAGTAATGCTCCGCCATTGCGGGCGATTTTTTTGAAGGGATCAGTCTTTCCAGAGCGGCTGAAACAAAGCCACTGAAAGCACAACGATCAAAAAATCCAAAGCCCCTACTAGGGCGATGTCGTTGTATACCGAGCTGACCAGCACGGGGTTAAGGGTTTTATTGGATGCTTGCATGCCCACCAAAATTAGGGGAAGTACTACGGGCAGGCTGAGCACTGGGGCCAAAAATCCAGCTTGATTGGCTTTGGAAGCGATGGCGCCAATGAGGGTAAAAATGCTGCTGATACCGGCAATGACCAAAATGAGGTTGAGGAAGTAGGCCGAGGGGTGCTGAATGGGGAAACCCATGAAGAAACCGAAAAGCATGAGGTTTGCCAGGGTGAGCATCACCATGGACACCCAACCGTAGATCATTTTAGACCATAGGATGGATTGGGGTGCGGCGAGTTGATTGAAATAGATCCATCGGGCGCGGGTTACGCCGAGGAAATTCTTCGATATTGCTTGGAGGGTACAAAAAATGAGGATGACCCAATAGAGGCTGTTCCAAATTTTGGCGGTGATTTGGGGTTGTGATAAAAATGCGAGCAGGGTCATCGTGGCCATTTGCAGGATGGCGGAGGCCAATACTGCCGGTTTTTTTAGGTCGAGCTGAAATTCCGCCCGCACCAAAACTGCCATATGTTTGATGCTATTTAACACAAATTGAGGGTACGAAGGTAAATCAAAAGGCCCGTGGAAATTCAAAAGTTGGGGTTGGAAGGGTGTAAATCACAATGGAGACTGCGATATTTGCACATCGTCTATGTTTAAAAAGATATTGATAGCCAACCGCGGGGAAATTGCCATCCGCGTCATGCGAACCTGTCGGGAGATGGGCATTGCCACCGTGGCCATTTACAGTGAAGCGGATGCGCAGGCGTTGCATGTTCGGTATGCGGACGAGGCGTATTGTGTGGGAGGTCCGGCCAGTGCAGACAGTTATTTGCGTATGGATCGCATCATTGATTTGTGCAAGCAAACGGGTGCGGAGGCGGTACATCCGGGCTATGGATTTTTGAGTGAGAATGCGCATTTTGCTCGGGCGTTGAAGGAGAATGGCATTGTGTTGATTGGTCCGAGTGCCGAATCGATGGAGGTGATGGGTAGTAAGATTGCCTCGAAACAAGCGGTGAAAGCGTTTGGTGTTCCATTGGTACCTGGCATTGACGAGGCGATTAAGAATCCGGATGATGCTTTGCAGGTGGCCATAGAGGTAGGGTTTCCGGTGTTGGTGAAGGCGAGTGCGGGGGGTGGTGGAAAGGGCATGCGGGTGGTTGAGAAGAAGGAAGATTTTTTGGGTGCGTTGCAGATGGCGCAGAACGAGGCGCGCAGTGCGTTTGGTGACGACAGCGTTTTCATTGAAAAATACGTGGGCAGTCCGCGCCACATTGAAATACAGTTGATGGCCGATAATTACGGCAATGTTTGTTATTTGTTTGAGCGGGAATGCAGCATCCAGCGTAGGCACCAGAAGTTGGTGGAGGAGGCGCCGAGTGCGGTATTGACCCCTGAAATTCGCCGAGCCATGGGCGAGGCGGCGGTGAATGTGGCCAAGGCCTGTAACTATTCTGGGGCGGGTACTGTTGAGTTTTTGTTGAGCGATAACCGGGCGTTTTATTTTTTGGAGATGAATACCCGATTGCAGGTAGAGCATCCTGTGACGGAGTTGATTACGGGCATTGATTTGGTGCGAGAGCAGATATTGGTGGCAGCGGGGGAGCGATTGAGTTTTGCGCAGGAGGATTTGAAGATTCACGGACATGCCATTGAGTTGCGGATTTGTGCGGAAGACCCCATGAATCAGTTTTTGCCCAACGTAGGAAAGGTGGAAACTTATAAGGTGCCTCAGGGTTCGGGGATTCGGGTGGATGACTGCATGGAAAGTGGGATGGAGATTCCAATTTACTACGACAACATGTTGGCGAAATTGATTGTGTGGGCGCCGAGCAGAACCGAGGCGATTGCCAGGATGCGCAGGGCGATAGCCGAGTATGTGATTACGGGTATAGAGACTACGCTGATGTTTGGTGATTTTGTGATGACGCATCCGGCATTTATTTCGGGTGAGTTTGATACACATTTTATTCAGCAATATTTCACTGAGGACCAAATGGCGCCGGAGCCGCTGGAAGCGGCGGAGGCGGATTTGTTGTCGATGGCGGCGTTGCACTTTTTTCAACAGGCGACAGGTAACAATCAGGCCGAGGCGTTGACCGAAACTTCCGTGGGAAGCAACGATTGGTATCGCAATCGAAAAAATTACGGGTAATGTCTCGCACCATTCTGCTGATCGATGATTTTCATTCCGCCTTGCAGGAGGGATTGGTTTCGGCAGGATTTACAGTGATAGATTGTAGGGATTGTAGTGCGAATTTGGAGACCATCGTGGATTTGATGCAGCAGCATCAGCCTCAGGGATTGATGGTGAGAAGTAAGCGGTTCATCGGCAAAGAAATATTGGGCTGTACCCCCAGTTTGCAGTGGGTTGGAAGAGGAGGTGCGGGGATGGACAACATCGATGAAGATGCTGCAAAGCAGCTGAATATTTACTGCTTTAATGCAGGCGAGGCGAATTCTGATGCGGTGGGAGAACAAACGGTGGCGATGTTGCTGGCGATGTTTACCCGCTTGGTGAAATCGCACGGTGAAATTCAACAGGGAATTTGGGACAGAGAGGGCAATCGGGGATTGGAATTGAAGGGCAAGACGGTGGGTATTTTGGGGTATGGAAACACGGGTTCGGCGGTAGCCAAAAAACTGCAAGGTTTTGGGGTGAGGGTGATTGCGCACGACAAATATCGAACAGGATTTGGGGACGCATCGGTGGAGGAGGTTGGCGAGGCGGAATTGCTCGCGGAAAGCGATGTTTTGAGCCTTCATGTGCCGCTCACCGGGGAGACCAAAAATTGGTTGACCGAAGCGCGGTTAGGACAGATGAAACAGACCTTTTGGTTGTTGAATTTGTCGCGCGGGGGCGTCTTGGATTTGTCGCTGGTCTTGCGCGA
This sequence comes from Bacteroidota bacterium, assembly GCA_046074125.1. GTDB lineage: Bacteria > Bacteroidota > Bacteroidia > NS11-12g > UBA955 > UBA955. Next base: position 3,285 of record JBJTNN010000295.1, on the reverse strand, counting down.
ATTAGCGGGTGGCAGAATGGCCGGATTTGCCGCGGATGTGTTGGCGGTTGAGCCCCCATTTTCGGGCGATGCGGACTTTATGGACATTTTCAATAAACTTTTGAAAAATAATCGTGTGATTTTGAGTCCCCATGTAGGCGGGTGGACGGTAGAGAGTTACCGCAAGATTTCTGAGGTATTACTCGATAAAGTGTTGAATTTCTACGATATACCCAGCGCGTAAATTTTGCTTTTTTAAATTTTCTTTTTGTGGCTGACACAATTAGGACAAAAGTTTCAGCGTTGTAAACTTGATAAATCCTTGTTTTTTCGGTAAACTTGCCAAATTATCGTTATTTGTGTAAGTACCGATTTAAGTAAGAAAAAGACCTATGAAGTATATGCTACGTAAGATTATGGCACTCGCAGTGGTGGTTTTGACCATCGGGGTGGTATCAGCGCAAACCAACTTCGCCGACGTTCGTGTGAAGGCCAAAGACCAAGATGGCCGAAACTTGAGCGGTGTGAAAATTGTGATGTTGTTGAACAACATTGAAGTTGCTTCAGACACCACAGACTCTGACGGTAACGTGGGTTTCCCTACGTTGTCGCCAGGTAAATACAGCGTAAGAGCTACCAAAGAGGGATACCCGGATCAGCAGATTGAAAATCTTCAGTTGCAGGCAGGACCTAACTCTGATGAAGAGATTGTTTTCTTGAAATCGGGTTCAGGTACGATGGGCCCTGCGATCATTAAGGTTAAGGGTAAGCGTGCACCGGTGGATTTGTTGAAAAATGAAAATGTGATAGATGGTACCAAGATTTTGGGTGCAGGTAAGCGGGGAACGGGTTTGTTGGAAAGTACAAACTCTGCCATTTTGAGTACACCTCAAGGTATTTCCGTGCGTGGAACACGCGCCGATGGTAACGGTTCATACATTGATGGTATGCGTGTGATAGGTAGTGGGTCATTGCCTACATTGGGCACAGAGCAAATCTCTGCCAACGTGGGTGGTATTCCAGCGATGAATGGTGACTTAACTGGGGGTGTGTTCAACTCTACTTCAAAGTCTGCCACGGATAGAGTGGTAACTGCTGTAGAAGGAATTACCTCAACAGGTTTAGATCCTTTTGGGTCAAATACTTTGGAGGGATTCATTTCAGGTCCAATTTGGGTGAAGGAAGAAAAAGATCCATCTACAGGTAAAACCAAGCGCAACGTAAAGTTGGGTTATGTCATGAACGCCAACGTCGGTTATTACAAAGATCCTAACCCAACCCGTACCGGTGTTTATGTGGTCAATGAAAGCAAATTGGCAGAAATTGAGAACAATCCTTTGGTGTTTACACCGAACGGATTCGTGCACAGCGCAAGCTACTTGCGCACAGAAGATTTTGATTTGTTGAAAGCACGTCCAAACAGTGCCAGTGGTAACGGAAACTTCATTGGTAAGGTGGAATGGCGCCCCAATCAATATGTGAGCTTAACAGGTTACGCGAGTTATTTCTATTCTTCAGGTTTGGCAGCGAGCAATTCTGTGATGAATTACAAGAACAACGCAAGGGGTGATAACCAAACGTTCCGTACGTATTTGTTGTTTACACAGAACTTCAAAACCAACAAAGAAAGTTCCATCAAGAATGCGTTTTACTCGGTGCGTGCGGAGTACCAAAGTACAAATTCATTGAACCGCGATGCAAAGCATTTGGATAGCATTTTTGAATATGGTTATATTGGGAAGTTTCAATCGTATCCAACAGCCGTATTCCAATACGCCAACTACGACCCTTCACAGAACCCCAACAAAGAACCCAAAATTGTGCGCGACCAATTTGGTAATTACGTGCAGTTGAGAAACTATTGGGAGCAGGTGGGTTATGCGGATACATTGATGACGTTTGCAGCCAGTGACAAAAATCCCCTCCGTGCAAAGTATACTGAGAACATTTACGACTACTACGACAGTCGTGGCTTCAAGATTCAAAACATGAATACTTTGTTGATCAACCAAGGGTTGGTGAACGGGATGAACCCCAACGGTGTATATTCATTGCATGGAACTCCCGGTGGTATCACCTCTGGTTACAATAAATCTAGCACGGAGCGTTACGGGATTTTTGCGATTGGACAGATGTCTGTGCAGCCAAAATCAGTGAACGGTCGTGAAAGAACCAAGCACGATTTGCAGGCAGGGTTTTACTATGAACAGCAAATCAGTCGTGGTTATGGCCTTGGCGCCAACGGTTTGTGGGTTTTGATGCGTCAACAAATGAACAAGCACATCTTGGAATTGGATGTGTCTAACCCAATTTTGAGTTACGACGCCAACGGTCAGTTTACCGATACTGTTCGTTACAATCGTTTGATCAACTATGGTGAACAGTCGCACTTCGACCGTGCCTTCCGCGATAAGTTGATTGCCAAAGGAGAGAAAGATGTTTACGGTAATACCATAGATGAACGTTCTTTTGTAGACATTAACTCTTACGATCCAACCATGTTTGATTTGAACATGTTCAATGCCGATGAATTGTTGAATAATGGTAATGGCGTTGTGAGCTACTTTGGCTACGATCATTTGGGCAACAAAGTCAAAGGCAAACCCAGCATCGAACAGTTTTTGAACAACAAAGACCAACGCACCATTGGTGCCTTCCAGCCCGTGTACATTGCGGCTTGGATACAGGATCAATTCCGATTCAAAGACTTGATATTCCGTTTGGGTATGCGCATGGAGCGATATGATGCCAACCAATTGGTATTGAAAGATCCCTATTCTTTGTATCCAATCAAAACAGCTGCGGAGGTATCTGAAATCAACGGTTTGGCCATTTCTCACCCAGGAAACATTGGAGATGATTTCAGGGTATACGTGAATGACATTCAGGCGCCTACCAAGATCGTTGGATATCGCAATGGCGATCGTTGGTTCAACGCCGATGGATCTGAATTGAAGAGTGCGGAATTCTTGGCCAACCAAACAACGAACGGAAGAATTGCGCCTTATTTGGTGAACCCCAACAAGCAAGAATTGACCAAAGATGCGCTAGAAGATTTTACACCTGTATTGAATGTATTGCCGCGCGTGTGGTTCTCTTTCCCCTTGGAGCCAGACAGGAAATCTTTCTATGTGAGCTATGATGTGTTGGCGCAACGCCCGAACAGTGGTGCTTCCTTCTTGTCAATTGACGAATTGTACTATTTGAAAAACCGTCAAGGTTCTACCATTTCAAACGGTAGCTTGCAGCCCCGTATCAAAACCGACTATGAAGTGGGTTATAAGCAGATTTTTGGTGTGAAAAAAG
>JBJTNN010000294.1:0-3657 GCA_046074125.1 Bacteroidota bacterium | reverse complement strand
CGCAATTCTCAATCTGAGAAAAAAGATGCAAAAAAGTGTAGTGCGGGTAAAATAATCTGATTTTGGGTGCGTTATATGTTTGTTGTTAAAGCAAACAATATGGCAAAACCACTATCCCACTCAGATTTATTGTTGTACTTTTATGGTGAAGCGGAAGCTGAAACTGTAGATTATATCCAAGCAAACATCGCTGAGAACCCGGATTGGTCGAATTATTTGAATGAGTTATACGAGGCCACATCAGACCTTGATGTATTAATGATTAGTCCTGCTCCTACTACCTTGTCAATTATCTTGGAAGAGAGCGATTCTAAACTTTACCACTCTATTTAAGTTCAATAACTGTCCGCGTTGTAGTAAATTCGCGGTATGCAGTCGATTCCCAAACTTGATTTATCTGATTTTACCCATGGTTCTAGCGACCAAAAATTAGCCTTTGTTCGAGACCTAGGACAAGCCTATGAGCAAATTGGTTTTGTAGCGATTAGAAATCACGGTATACCGCAGCGTATTCTCACCGATTTGTATGATCAGGTTAAGAACTTTTTCGATTTGCCTGAATCGGTCAAATTGCAATATGATGATAGTGAGGGTGGCGGACAGCGGGGTTACACAGGCTTTGGGAAAGAACATGCAAAAAATCGCAACGCCGGTGATTTGAAAGAATTTTGGCATTTCGGCCAGTACACCCAGGGAGCCACGATTGAGGTCCCAAATTATCCAGAAAACAAATGGGTTTCGGAATTACCTGCATTCAATGATGCGGGCGAAGCGATATACAAAGCGCTGGAAGAAACGGGTATTCAAATGTTAAGAGCTATTGCTTTACATTTAAACTTGGATGAATTGTACTTCGACGACAAAGTAAAATATGGCAACAGCATATTACGAGCCATCCACTACCCTCCCATTACGGGAGATCCACAAGATGCAATTCGCGCGGGGGAGCACGAAGACATCAATTTAATTACTTTATTGGTGGGTGCGAGTGCCGATGGTTTGGAGGTGTTAAATAAACATGGCGAATGGATTGGCGTTACGGAGGTGGAAGACCACATTGTAGTGAACGTAGGCGATATGTTGCAGCGATTGACCAACGATTTACTCAAGAGCACAACACACAGGGTTGTGAATCCACCGAGAGCGCTTTGGGGAACCCCCCGATATAGCATTCCATTCTTTCTACATCCGAGACCTGAGGTGAGATTGGATTGTTTACCTCAGTGCATCGATGCGCACAACCCCAAGAAATATGAGGATTGCACGGCCATGGAATTTTTAATTCAACGACTGCGCGAAATTGGATTAATCAAATAATCAGAGAAATAAGTTTTTCAATTCTTGGGCATCTTCCGGTTTCATTTTGCCGGCTAAGATCAAGCGAACTTGCCTGCGCCTGAGGGCGCCTGCATATTTTTCTTGCTCGATGTCTGTTTCTGGTTGTAGTGGAGGCACTGCCACAGGCCGATGACGCGAGTCCAATGCCACAAAAGTGTAATAGGCCTCATTGGATTTGAGTCGTTCCCCTTTGGGTAAATTTTCAGCAAAAACCTCAATAAAAACCTCCATGCTGGAATTAAACGCGCGAGTTACGTAAGCCTTTAGGGTAACAACATCGCCCAAACGTATGCTTTCTTTGAAGGATACACTATCTACAGAGGCAGTTACAACTATGTGGTTGCTGTGTTTTTGTGCGGCGATTGCAGCACAAATATCCATCCAATGCAACAATCTACCTCCCATCAAGTTGTTAAGGGTATTTGTGTCGTTTGGTAAAACAATTTCATTCATTAAGGTGAATGAATGGGAAGGGTTTTTGGGGGATAATGTGGTCATTGTTGGTGCAAAAATAAAAAAGGGGAAGTTGCCTTCCCCTTTTTACTTGAAAAAATATTGGATTTACGCTTGTCCTTGTACAGAAACGAAGCTTCTACCTTCTCTTCCTTTGCGAAAAACCACAACACCGTCTGCCAATGCGAACAACGTGTGATCTTTACCGATACCTACGTTTACATCTGCATGGTGTTTGGTGCCACGCTGACGTACGATGATATTTCCAGCTTTCACTGCTTGACCTCCGAAGATTTTTACTCCCAGGCGTTTGCTGTGTGATTCTCTTCCGTTTTTGGTGCTACCCGCACCTTTTTTGTGTGCCATGACGTTTACTTAAATTAAGCTTTAATACTTTCTATTTTCAACAATGTCAGATAGTGACGGAAACCGTTCATCTTCTGGTAACCTTTTCTGCGTTTCTTTTTGAAAACCAATACTTTGTCACCCTTGCCATGTTCTTTAACAGTGGCTGTAACAGATGCGCCAGCAACTGTTGGTGCTCCTACTTTGATTTTCTCTCCACCTACCAATAAAACTTTATTAAACTCGATGGTAGAGCCTGCTTCCGCTTGTAGGCGATTGACAACAAGATGCTTGTTCTCTTCTACCCTGTATTGCCTTCCGGCTATTTCAACAATGGCGTACATATTCCGTGATTTGGGCTGCAAAGATAAGAAAATTCAACAAACACAACAACATTATTCGGAAAATTTCTATCAAATCGACCCAAGCAAGAAGCGATGGCTTTTTTCGTTTCATTTATTGGACACCAACAAAAAAGGTGGTTAACCCTATGATTGTATCCAACATATTTGTATCATACATGAAAAGTGCAATTGTATTCAGCGCAATCCTTGGTTTAACTGCCACATTGTGTGCACAGCCGGGGCGTGGAGGCATCGACAATTCCTCCAAACAGGTTACTACCAAATTTGAGCCCAAGTTAATTCCCGCATCCAAGTTACTGTTAGACCCAATCGTGCCGAGATCCGAGAATCCCAAAATCAATGTCAAGTTTGAAACGCCCGAATTCGCTTGGAATACGCGCAAAATCACGCGCCCTATCCAACCAGAAAAATTGAAAGATCGGGTATCAGATTCAACTTACCTGTCGAACTACGCAAGAATTGGCGGTGGAAACTACGGACACACATTGGGAGAAATCTATTTATCGAACAAACCCAACGCCAACTACAGTTACAATTTCAGTGGACTTCATTTGTCGGCCAACCCATCCAACTCTCTGCGTGAATTTTCAACCAACAAATTCCAGTTGCAAGGTGCCAAATACTATCAGAGTAGCGGATTGGAGACCAAAGTTTTCTACAATCGCGACAAAGTAAATTTCTTTGGTAAGGACACTTCCTTGGAACAGCGCAGTATTCTTACCACAGGTAGAATCAACGAGCATTATGGTCTCGGTGTGGATTATGACTACATCGGCTCAGGAAAAAAACCAAGTTTTAGAACGGGAATTGCTGCGCAAGAATTCAAAAACAACATGAATCAACAGGAAGATGAGCTCAGTGGCTATGTAAACCTGAAGCAAAACATCAAAAATACCCGATTGGGTTTGGATTTGAGCGGCACGTATATCAATATGATTCAGGCTTTAGATCCTAAAAAATTCGAAGGGAAATCGCACAACCAACAGTTGTTCGTGGATGTTTTTCCTTACGTTCAGTTCACCCATGCACCCACAAAACTCAATTTGAAAATTGGGGCAATTACTACCTACAATGTATCAACCATAGATTCTATGCCCAGTGAAAATGCGTTCAAAATAAATCCCTATGTGAATTTCGAAAAGACATTAACCGGGTT
>JBJTNN010000293.1:0-10047 GCA_046074125.1 Bacteroidota bacterium | reverse complement strand
ATGTTTTGTTTTCTTAAAGACCTGTGTGCCGTATTCGACAGGGCGTTTGAACGCTAAGTCGTAGTTGATCATGGGCTCAGGCATGTTGTGCTGGGTTTGGGAGATGAGGTTACCGGCAATTAAGGTCCCTTTTTTGGTTTGCAACTTGATTTGCATGATAGGACTGAAGCGCAATTTCGATTCATATCCCCCGAAATCGTACTTCACCAAACCGCCCAAGGACAGGGAAATCGACTCTTGATAATCATCTGAGTGCCCCAAGTTCATGGTGCTAAACCCCCACAGCTGATTGCCGAAAAAAGTTTCGCCAGGATTGATGCGCTGTAAATATTCGTTGTCTTTGTTGTAGTGGAGAAAGCCCCAATGGAGTTTCCTACGAAGGGGTACCATGCCTTGTTCGGTTTCTGCGAAATCTTGGTCGAATTGTGATATCTCATGGCTATTTCCTGCGCGATCAATCCATTGACTATTGTTGGAATCTTGGTCACTGGAAATGCTGTCGAGGTACTTCGGTTTATGCTTTACAAAATGGTAATAGCGTTTCGGTGTTAGGCTAAAAATATCATTGTTGATTTGTGCTAAGGCAGCGGGAGCAACGAAGAAGGAAGAAAGTCCCAAAATAACCAAAGGTAGGGATTGGGTGATTGCCCGACGGATATTCATGCTGCAATTAACTCAATACCCGCGAATTTTTCTGTATTCACGTCGCGCATCCACCAAATAGACAGAGCTGCCATATTTGTCAATGAGTTTTTCAAAGGCGGCCATGGCTTTCTCCTGGTTGTTGAGCTGATAGGCATAGAGCATACCCAGTTGATACAGGGCATTGTCGGCAAGAATGTCAAAATTAAAAGCCAGAGAGAGTGTTTCAAGCAATTCAGCGGCTTGGGCGAATTGTCCTTGCTCTTTTCGAATGCGTGCTTTCACATACAGTACCTCGTCTGACAATACGTGCCCAGGATAAGTATTGACTACACTATCGAGGTATGCCCATGATTTGTTGTATTGGTGTTGTTTTTCAAACAAAAGCGCTTGTCCGTACCATTTCAAGGCTTGATAGTTGCTATCAATACCGAGGTTGTCGATGATGACCAGTGCCAGTTCCATGGCGTCATTGCTGATGAGCTGGGTTGTTGCGCTTTTGAGCACATCCAATTGCATGCTGGCCCAATCGAAATCGCCGCGATAAAAACTCAATTCAGCCCGTTTAAACTTGGCAAATTGTCCTGTTTCTTCTTCTTTAAAGTCCTTTTCAACTTGCGCGAAGAGCAATTCTGAAGTCCAAACGTCACCGGCAGCAACCAACACATCGCCCAAGGCCATTTTGATTTTGGCGAGGGATGTTTTTTTCATGTAACTCCCCTCATTGAGGTATTTGCGGAGGAGTTCTTCTGCTTCATGGCAACTGCTATTGTTCGAAGTTTGTGGGCTAGCTGCGGAGCTTCCCTTCGCAATGTCTGTATGTGAAAAAATCGAATCGTAACGAACCAATAATTGGGCAAGTTTTAGGGCATTGTTGAGGGTGGCTTCTTGCGGACCGTAACTTTTCTCAAATTCGCGCATCCGGTTTCTCAGTGAAATCAGGGTTTCGGTACTCGGGTTGCTGCTGATGGTTTTTTCGTAGGTTACGTCGATCAGGGCAGACTGACAGGCGGGTAAGTCGAAGCACGATTCTTTGAGGTTCAGGCAATATTCGAAGCACTGTATGGCTACATTGTATTGTTTGTTCGATTGACAGAGTATCCCCAATTCATAGACGCGGGTGCCATTTTCTTTCAATCTTTTGTCGAGCGAGCGGGTATACAAGAAGGCGCTGCTCCAATTTTCTTGTTTGATGAAGGTCCATTTGAGTCCTTCCGACAAAGCGGTAACATCGGGGTATTCTTGGATTTTTTTTAGCAACAATCGCTGCATAACCACAAAATCGGCACTGTCTGTTACATGGCTTTCGAATACAGGTCGGACGGTTTCAAAGGGCAACCCAGACAGCATCATGTTGGTATATTTTTCTAGGCCTTTTTCTCGGTTTCCTGTTTCCATGTAGAGCATGGCGAGTTCGTTGGAGATTTCGGGAATTTCCCCTAGAATTTCTTCTGCGCTTGTAAGCGTGCGAATGGCATAGTCTTTTAGTCCCAGGGATTCAAAGCGATTTGCCACGTACACATGCATATTGCCCATTTGTTCGAAGGCTCTGGGCTTGAGTTGGTCTAATATGAGATCTAGGAGCTCGTCGGCCCGGGACAGGTGTTTGGGTTGGTCTGGACCTTCGGGATAGGTTGTATTGACCCAGCATTCATTGATGACCCAATTCAGGGGCTGACTTGATTTTTTAATTTTCTTTTTGATCCATTTAATGGCTTTGTCTTGTTCTCCCAATTTTACTAGGCATTGGATATAACGCTGTTGGGTATTCTCATCGTTGGGATTCACATCCACCAGATCTTCGAACAATACGGCGGCTTTGGCATATTCATTTTTTTCAAAAAGTACGTGGGCGAGCGTGAGGTTAGGGTCTATTTCGCTTGCATTCGATGGTTTGGGCTGAGCCCACAGGGTAATGGAATTCAGAATTAATACCAAGCAAAAAATGCCACCCAATCTCGTTTTTAAAGTGGGTTTGGCATGGGTTTTTGGGTTGGTAAAAATTCCGACGAACATGGTTAGTTATTGGGTTGTTGAAAATAATCGCTGGGGTCAATTTGTTGTTCTACCATGCGGCGATACTGTCCTTGAGGAAGTTGCATCAATGTGTCGTGGTTGCCTTGCTCAACAATTTCACCTTGCTTAATGAGTGCGATGGTATGGGCATGTCGAATTGTACTGAGTCTGTGTGCTATGACGATGGAGGTGCGATTTTTCATGAGGTTTTGCAGGGCTTTTTGCACGGCAATTTCACTTTCTGAATCCAGTGCGCTGGTGGCTTCATCGAGAATGAGAATTTTTGGGTCTCTCAAAATGGCTCGAGCGATGGCAATGCGCTGTTTTTGTCCACCCGAAAGCCTCATTCCGCGGTCGCCCACTTTGGTTTGATATTTTTCAGGAAAGGCTTCGATAAAATCTGCTGCATTGGCGCTGCGCGCTGCGGATTCAATTTCTGCTTCGGTTGCATCGGGTTTGCCGTATCGAATATTGTCATAGATGCTACCACCGAACAACAATACTTCTTGTGGAACCAGGGCAAAACCTTTTCGGTATGCAGCCAAATCAAAGGTGTTGACAGGCAAGTTGTTTAGGCTAATTTCTCCATCTGTGGGCTGATAGAATTGGTAAAGCAAACTCGCCAAGGTAGATTTTCCGGAACCTGAGGGACCTACCAAGGCTAACACTTCACCTGGTTTGATGGTTAGGTTGAGGTTGTTGAAAACAGGAAATTCTGGCCTCGATGGGTAGGCAAAAGAGACATTTTTCAAAACAATGGGCGATTCCCATTGAGGCATCGGTTGATTTTCCGTTTGTGCGGTTGAGAGTTCTGTGGGGGTATCGATGAGTTCTAGAACGCGTTCGGTAGACCCCAAGGTTTTTTGGATTTGAACAAATTGCTCAGCCATCCCTCCGATGCTACTGCCCACGAAGGCGGTTAACATCATAAAGTTGAACAGTTCACCCACGCCCATTTCCCCTGATTGAACCAATCCAAGACCTTGGTATATCAGCCAAACAATGGCTCCAAACATGCAAATGATGATGAAGGAACTGAAGGTTCCGCGCCAATATCCGCGCATGATGGAGTCCTTTTTCAATTGCCAAGCACTTTGGCCATATCGCTCACTTTCGAATTGCTCGTTGGTGAATGATTTTACCGACAAGATGCCCGAGAGGGATTCTTCCACGATGACATTGTTTGCGGCAGTAGTGTCTTGCAGTTCTTTGGATTTTTTTCGCAAAAACCGACCAAATACCAGGGCGATAACGATGATTGCAGGGAGGGTGGCAAGCATCATTACAGCCAATTTGGTAGAGGTAATAAACAGGACCACAACACCGCCCACCAAAACCAAAATTTGCCGCAAAAACATGGCCAAGTTGGTGGTGAAAGCATCTTGAATTTGGGCGATATCGGCAGAAAAACGGCTCAACAGCTCACCCACCCGGTGTTGGGAATGAAAGGTCATATTTTGAGAGATCACGCTTTTGAACAGATCCGTGCGCAATCCGTAGGTCATGTCTTCGGTAACCCGTACATAGATGGCAATCCTACCGAAACTGAACACGGCTTGTACGATAAATAGGTAGACGAAATAGACCGCTACTTTCTCCAGGGCCTCTGTATTTGGGGCTTTTGAAATGCCATGATTGTCGTAGACGAAAGCGCCATCCATGAGCTGTCCGAGCAATTTGGGGAACATCAAAGAGGCTCCGGCTGAGATGGCAAGGAAAAGGGTGCCAAGCAGAAACCATCCGCGGTTTTTGTTCGACATGTAACGAAACAACCGCAAAGAATTTTTGAAGGCTTGTAAAGAAATTTTGGCTTTGGGTATGTCGCGATCGAAATTATGGGGTCCTGCCATTTTACAAAGTTCTGCGTTTTTTGCCAAATTGATGGGTGTAAATCGACAATAAGGTGTTTGGGGTTGATGGTTGTTAAGAAACCACTGAAGAGATGGCTGGGTAATGTGGCCGATGATTGGATGGATTTTGCTTTTCCTAGGGAGTGTGTTTGCTGTGGAGATTTGTTGTTGCGGTCAGAAATGGAGGTGTGTTGGGTTTGCTATGCCCAATTGCCATTTTCGGTTCATGCTTTTGGGTTGCATAATCCGGTTGCTAAATCCTTGTGGGGCCGTATTCCAGTGTATGGCGGGTATTATTTATTGAATTATCAGGCCAAAACGATGACCTCGAAAATTTTGAAGTCTTTGAAATATGACGGTGGTGTGATAATGGCGCATCGCTTGGGGGAATTGATGGGTGAGGAGTTGAAAAAGCAAGGGTTTCATTTGCAGTGTGATGGACTGATTCCGGTGCCTATGCATCCCAAAAAAGAATTAAAACGAGGATATAATCCTGCCAAATTAATAGCGCGAGGAATAGCAGAAAGTTTGGGCGTTTCGATGATTGAAAATGCACTGATTAAGCGCAATGCCACGGTATCGCAAACAAAGAAGAATCGATTGGAAAGGTGGTATCAAACGCAGCATGATTTTGATGTAACTTCTGTTGGTGAAGGATTAAGGCATGTGGCATTGGTTGATGATGTATTTACCACGGGAGCAACGGCCGAGCGTTGTTTGCGGTCTTTGTATTCCGTGGGGGTTGAGCGGGCTTCGGTGTTAAGTTTGGCCTTTACGGTATGACCCAATTTTTGAATGGTCGTGAAATTGTGTAAATTTGTTCGAAAACCAATTAAAATGAAGAAAATACTACTGCTTTTGAGTGTTGTGATGCTGGGTCAAGCGAAGGCGCAGGTAACATCCTCACAAATTGGAGCCATTTTGGTTCCGAAGTATGCGGGTGCTACCAAGGCATCTACCGGAGACACTACAAGAACACCCATTATCTACCGTGTTCGGATTAATGGCTTGAAGCCCAATGAAAAGTACAAGTACATCACCAAAGGTTCGGATACAACCGATTTGAAAACGCGTTCGTTGTCAACCGCTGGTGCAGGTAACATGATTACTTTCAATACCAACGGTACCTTCAAATACATTTCTTCACAATCATTGACAACATCCGGTAAGAACGATACGTTCGAAACCAACATGATGGGTGAGTACGAAGGCTGGTTTGGTTTGATCAATACTTCAAACGCCCGCTTTGCAGCAGGTAAAACCATTTATCCTTTGTTTTTGGCGTTGGGATTGACAACCAACGATACATTGATTGGTTATTGCGCTGATGGCATTACTTTCATGGATTATGGTACAGCATCTACGAATGCCACTGTAGTTTGGGGAAGTTCTCAAGCTGCGGCCAAATCATTCGTTGCTTTGTATGATGTGACCAATTCTAGTGGTACACGTCCATTGTCGATTGGTATGGTTGAAAACGCCGGTGTGAGCGCGGGTTGGAAAACTTACACGCCAACAGTTGTAAAAAACAAAGTCATTGGCGTAACCGGGGCATGGTCGGCATTCATTCCTAATAATTTGTCGGGCGGTTTGAAGCGCGTAGAAAATTTGAGTTTGTCTACAGGATTCGTGGTATACGGAAACAATGATGCGGATGGCGTTTGGGGTCCTTCGAAGAAGAATACCGTGAATGCTTCTGGTGGTGCGGGTGGTCATATTTATTTGGACAATGACCATGCGGCTTTGGTGCCAACATTGGTTGAGTTCTGGACAAGAACCTCTTCTACCAAAGAGGATGTCGGTACCTACAATGTGTATGTAACGCGCAAATACAGCGACGAAAAAGATCAAACCGTAAGATTTTACATTGCAGGTGGTACTGCAACCAAAGGTGCAAGCAACGATTACACGTTAACAGAGCGCACCATCACCTTCAAAGGATCGGGTGCTGCAATTTCTGATACCACGGTAATAACCATTAACGACGACAATGCGGCAGAAGGACCTGAGACCATCGTTTTGGGTATAGACCAAGCCAACAACTGTGTTATTGGCACTGAAAAAGCCCATACGGTTACGGTTGCCGATAACGACATTGCCAACGTTTTGGTTCCAAACACATTGGTGGTGGTTAAAGAAAATGCAGGCAAAATTGGTGTTGTCTTGAAGATGGACAAGCCGGTATCTACAGCGTCAAAAATGATGTTGTTGGTGAAGAGCAAGGGCGATAGTACTTACATTCCTTCTGAATTCCAATTGGGTAAATCGGGCAAAGATTCAACGTTCAATTTGGGTTCAAGTGCTAAAGCGGATTCAATCATGATTTATGCGAAGGTGAATGATGAGTTTACCATCGATCCAAATGATACCATTACCTTGGTGTTGCGTCAGATTACTGGCAATGCTTATTTGAAAGATTCAATTATCACTTTGGTGATGACGGATAACGATGGACCTGCAACGGTTGAATTCATTGATAGTCGTTTAACCATCACTGAGAACATTGGCAATTTGGCGGTTAAAATTCGGGTGGCTTCACGTTCAGACGCCGATGCTGATTTCACGCTGCGATGCTACACTGCGTTGAGCACGGCCACTGAGGGTGTGGACTTCAAGTTCAATCCCACTTCGAAAATCATCAACATTACCACGGGAACGCCAGATACTATTGTGGTGAACGTGCCTTTCTACGATGATAAGAATTTCGAATTGACGAAGAAGGTTTACTTTGGTTTGGGTAATTTGTCTAACTCAAAAATCACGAAGGGTAAAGACACTTTGATCATTACATTGTTGAATGATGATTTGCCAATTTACGCTATTGGAACCATCAACAAGCAAACCAATGCCAACAAAACTGCTGATAGCTTGAATGTTCGTTGCCGAGTTTACGGTACCGTTCACGGAGTAAATATGAGAGCCGCTGGTTTGGGCTTTACCATCATGGATGGTACAGGTGGAATGGGTGTGTTCAGCAATCCTAAGACATTTGGTTACACAGTAACTGAAGGTGACAGTATCATGTTGCAAGGTTCTGTGAGCCAGTTCCAAGGTACGGTTCAAATGGACAAATTGGATACCATCATCAAGATTGCAACGGGCCAACCTTTGAAGAAGGCCAAAGTGGTTAGCGGTGTTGACGAAACTACCGAGTCTGTATTGGTTCAGATGCGTCGGGTGAAAATGGTAGATCCAACAGAATGGCCTTCAACGGCATTGGCGGCGAATGCATTTAAATATGTTCGTGTAATGAATACTTCAGGTCGTGTAGATACTTTGAACATTGATGCTGAAACCAATGTTGATGGTTCTACTGCACCTGTGGGCTATTTTGATGTGACGGGTATTGGTGCTCAGTTCGACAACAGCTCTCCTTACACCACACGTTATGTATTGTCGCCCCGTTCAATTAACGACTTCAAAGCTTCTACTTTGCCCACAGTGAATTTCACGAAGGCGAAGGATTCAATTTTTGAACCTGCTGATTCATTCAGAATGGATTTCTCTGTGATTCCTGCGGATGAAAACTTCTCTTTTGATGTAGCAGTTGCTGGTGGTACGGCGGTATCTCCTACCGATTACGATTTTGCAACCCGCAAGATCAATGTATTGAAGAACGTAAGTAGTTTCTTCATTCGCGCAAACATCTCTGATGACGGGGATCCTGATGGCGATAAGATTTTGATTTTTGCGATTCGCAATGCACAAGGTCCTTGCTTCATTGGAAAAGATTCTTTGTTGACCTTGAAAATCAAGGACAACGAGGCAAGCGTAGTGAAGAAATTTGCTGCTGGATCTATCAAGATGTATCCGAACCCAACGGCTGGTATGGTGAACATTCAGAGCGTGGAATCGATGAAATCTGTAAAGGTTTACACCATGGGAGGTCAATTGGTTAAGGAGGTTTCCATCAACGATATGATGAAGTCCAATGCTTTGACCGTGGAATTGAATGTAGTTTCAGGATTGTACCGAGTACAAATCATCACTGCTTCTGGTGAGATGTACAGTGACTTCTTGAGTTTCCAATAAAATTTTACTTGTCAGTAACTAAAAAAGGGGGCATCGCCCCCTTTTTTAGTTACTGATGTTTTGATTTCGTTAATTTCGCCTCAATTTGAAAGCAGTATTAAAGTTTTTGCGCTATGCGGGTAATCACAAAAAGTTGATTGTGCTCAATTTTTTGTTTAACCTGTTGTATGTGGTTTTCCAGCTGGTGACCTTGATGATGATCATGCCTGTCTTGCGCTTTTTGTTTTCAAAGGACGGTGCGGGTGCGCCAGCATTGAGCAGCAGCAATTACGGGGTTGGACAGTGGTTTAGTCAACAGTACCAATCATTTATTTCTTGGTTTGGGGCTTTGGCGAAAGGCGAACCGTTTACGGCGTTGGCCTATTTGTGTGTGGCCTTGGTTTGTGTTACCATTTTAAAGAATGGATTCAGGTTTTTGGCCATGAATTTCATGGTTTTGATTCGTAACCGTAGCATTCAAGAAATTCGACAGGATGTTTATCGAAAATGTTTGGACTTGCCCATCGCATATTTTAACAATGAACGAAAAGGCGATTTAATGTCGAGGATGAGTAACGACATCAAGGAGATTGAATTTGCCTTGATGGTTTCCTTGGAGGCATTGTATTTTCAGCCATTGAACATCATTCTTTTCATGGTGGCTTTGGTGGTATTATCAGCCAAGTTAACTTTATATATTTTGTTGTTTTTGCCTGTTACGGCGTTAATTATTGGCGTGATTGGACGGTCTTTAAGAAAGCGAAGCGCCAAAAACCAAGAGCTATTGGGTCGTGTGATGACTGCTTACGAAGAGACTTTGGGTGGAATTCGGATCATCAAGGCATTCAATGCCTCTTCGTTTTTTGCCAAAAAATACAACGATCAAGACGAGCTATATACAAAAAGTAATATTGGTGTACAACGCAGGTATGATTTATCATCACCCATGAGTGAGACTATTGGACTTAGTGTGAGTGCCTTGCTCTTGTGGTTGGGTGGTAGCATGGTGTTTCGTCACGAATTGGATCCGGAGTTTTTCTTGACATACTTCGCAATTTTCTCGCAGTTAATACCACCGTTTAAAGCGTTTTCGAATGCCCTATATGCGGCCCAGAAGGGTATGGCGAGTTTGGACAGAATTCAAGAGTTGGTAACGGCTCCAGTGCTTGTTGAGGATCCCACCGATCCCAAAAAGGTGGTATTTGCAAGTACGTTGGCGCTGAACGATGTGGGATTTTCCTATTTGGATGGCAATCCGGTGATAGAGCACTTCAATTTGGAAATAAAGAAAGGTCAAACCATTGCATTGGTGGGTCCTTCGGGGGCGGGTAAAACCACGTTAACCGATTTGGTGGCTCGCTTTTATGATGTGAGTGAAGGCCGTATTTGTTTGGATGGTGTAGACATTCGCATGTTTGATCAAGAGGATTTGCGTGGGCTTATCGGTATTGTAAACCAAGAGAGTATACTATTTAACGAATCGGTGCGAAACAACATCGCATTGGGGCGCCCAGAATTGCCCTTAGAC
>JBJTNN010000292.1:0-11735 GCA_046074125.1 Bacteroidota bacterium | reverse complement strand
TCCAAATTTTATCGCCCAGTTTATAATAAAAGAAACGGGCTGCTTTCAGGGATTCGGTGGGGGTATAGGGCATGGAGCTCAGCGCCGCGGTGGGGGAAATCACCCCGAGATCGTTGTTGGGTGAATGCGCACTGTATCCAGAATTGTTGTCTGACGCCGTGAGTCCCCAGCACTGATCCGAGTATCCGTAGTGGCCCCGCGGATTGGCCTTGCAGTACGCGTGGTTTATTTTGCTGTGGTTGGTGGTTTGGGTTTCGTAGTTGGCATAGGCATCGGCCAATCCGCGGGGGTCTAGTCCCAAAAATGAGTAGTGGGAGAAGAACAGCGGTCCGCCCAGGCTTTCGCCCAGCGGCAGTTTGAAACCATAGTAGCTGTTGCCGTTTTTCATGGAGCCATTGCCGGCCCATCCTTTTTGGTAGGTGGCGAGGTCGATGGGGTGGGTGGGACTGCTGGCGGCGAGCACGTAGGTGATGAGGCACTCGTTCCAGCCGCGAACGGCCATGTTCATTTTCCATCCCAGGTTGGGACTCCAATGCCAGTACAAAGAACCGCTGTTGCCTTTGGTGTACCAATCCCATTCCACTTTTTCCCAGAGGGTGGTGGCATCGGCCCGCAGTTGAATTTCTTCGGTGGAAGATTGATCGAAATAGGCGCGGGCGGTGAGCAGGCCTTGCATGAGGTAAGAGGTTTCCACCAGATCGCCACCGTTGTCGTCGCTAGAAAAAGCGATCACTTTGCCATTGTTTCCGTCTAGCCAATGGGGGTAGGCCCCGTGGAAGGTTTGGGCGGTATTTTTCAGGAAGGTGGCCATTTTTTGGATGCGGGCAAGTCCTTCGGCACGTGTGATAAAGCCACGGTTGATGCCAGCGATGATGGCCATGATTCCCATGCCAGATCCGCCGGAGGTTACGAGGTCGCCGGAGGTATTTCGCTCCCGGGCAAGGCCAGAGTTGGGATGTCCGTATTTCCAAAAGTATTGAAAGGTGTTGTATTGGATGCTATCGAGCAGGGCTTCGTCGGAAATCCGGGGGAATTTATCGGTGGTATCCATCATGCTCCCCACGGAAATGCCCACATAGGAGCCGGTGGTTGTGCCCACTTTCGATTTGAGGGCAGCGGTGATGGCCACCACATATCCGGTGCCGGTTTTTAGGTTGGATTTAGGGATAAGTTTTACTGCGCTATCGCCTTGGAAAAATTGGTAGTTCAGGGCGATGGGGTCGTACCCCTTTTCCTTCACGGCGATGTTTTCTTTGGCCGATTGGGTGTCGAGCGCATTGGAAAAATACAGCGTAAAGGTTGAATTCAGGGGGATGCCATTCGATTTGCCGCTGGTGGGTGCATCGTTGATGTGAAACACGGTAAGCATGATGCCGTTGGGTTTGGGTGCCGGTGGTGGCGGATCGTCTTGGCAGGAAGAGGCCGAAAAGCCCAAAAACAGGGTGGTTATTAACAGGGCGGCGGAACGCAAAAAGCTCATCATTTTTAAAGAGTCTAAATTACGAAAACTCCTTAGTTTTATGGTGTTACGGGGCGATTTTTTTCTAAAAAAAGGCGGGCCCATTCAAACTTGAATGGGCCCGCACATCGAAAAGAGTAAAAGGAGATTATTTACCGGCTTTTTCCAAGTCGTACAACGCTTTCACGTCGGCATCAGCCAATGCTTTGCTGTAGATACGGAACTCGTCCAAACCACCGTCGTAGTTTTTCATCCAAGCATCAGGCGTAGAACCTGGCAAGCTTTGTTTGTAGCAACCGAAAACGAATTTGGTGGCATTCTTGAACGCCAAGTTACCCAATGGAGCACCGCCCTTGGTTGGGTCGTCTTGGTATTTGTCGGTTACGCTGGCAGGGTAGTTCATTTTGTTGCCATCGATGTAAACGGCTACTTTAGAAGTAGCTGCATCGTAAGAACAAACTACATGGTGCCAAGCATCGTTACCAATGACAATGCGGTTTTCACCACCCAAATCGGTCCACTGCTCTTTCCAAGCGGTAGCGTTCCAGTTGTTCACTGTGAACTTGATGCGGGTAGAATCGTTGCCAGCAGTACCAGACTCTTGCAAGATGAACATGTTACCGATCCAGTTAGAATCGTTCAACAATTGGAACCAAGACTCAGCACCATCGGTGTGGGCTTTGGTCTTTACCCAAGAAGAAACGGTCACTGACTTCAAGCCGCTGATAGCAGAGCTTACACCCGTGTACAACACATAACCGTTGCTAGCACCGTTCCAAGCTTGACCTTTGGCACCTGCTACGAAGCTTGTACCTGAAGCGGTTCCGCCAGTGATGTTGCCTTTGGCATCGTCTACGTTGTTTTCGAACGAGAACTTCGCCACCAAGTTGGCTGCAGCCACTTCGTCTGAAGCAGTGTAGCCACCGGTGTTGTTGTTGTCGTCTGGAGTGTCATCGCCACATGAAGTCACGGTGAATGTCAAGGCAGAAGCTGCGAAAAGCACTGCCAATGGGAATAATTTGATTTTTTTCATAGATATATGTGATTAGGTTTTGTTTTAATAGCCAGGGTTTTGGGTCATTTTGCCTCCAGAGAGGTCGATCTGACGTTGGGGTATTGGGTACAAGTCGTGCACGCCATCGATATAGTTTTTGCCAGTGGCGCGCATCACCGCACCGGCTCGGCCTTGTCGTCTTAGGTCAAATACTCGGTCGTGCTCCATGGCCAATTCCACAAATCGCTCTTTCCAAATGGCATCGCGGATGTCTGATTGCGTAGCGGCCGTGGAATTGGGCAATCCGGCCCGGTTCCTCACCAAATTCAGTGATTTGAGGGCGTCGGCGGTTTTGCCATTTTCATTGGCGGCTTCGGCATGGATCAACAGGATATCGGCATACCGCAAAACCCGCAAGTTTTTGTTGGCAAACCAGTCGTCTTTGCCCCAGCTTTCCATGGTTTTCGACACATAACTCTTGTAGTTATATCGGACGTTGGGCGCGGTCTGAGGACATTCGTAACCGTCCCACAACACATCGCCGCGAGAAAAATAGGTGGCCCCTTTTCTTAAGTCGCCCGCTTCAAAAGCATCCACCAATGTTTGGGTGGGTGTGTTGAAACCCCAGCCCAATCCACCCGCACCGCGGGGGGCTTGCACCACGAAATATCCTTCGAGGGCTTTGGCAGGGGCTGTTCCTTTGCAGTTGATTTCCCAAATAGATTCCGAGCAAAATTCTCCCACCTCACGGAACAATTTGCTGTAATCGGCGTACAAACTGTAGGTTCCGCTGTTGATGAGTTCGGCGCAGAGCGATTCTGCTTTGCCATAGCGCTTGCGGTACAACGATGATTTGGCCAACAAGGCTTTGGCAGCACCCGCGGTAACCCTTCCGGCTTGGTCCGATAAATAACTCGCTGGCAAAACAGTGGCCGCAAATTCTAGGTCGGCATCGATGAAATCGTACACTTGATCGGCGGTTGCGCGGTAGTTCAACGCTTCAATTTCTGCCTCTGTGGTTGGCACTTTCGGAATCAAGGGCACTCCCCCGAAACTGCGAACCAGGTTCCAGTAAAAATAGGCGCGCAAAAACCGGGATTCGCCCATGAGTCGTTCGCGCAAACTGCTGTTGATATCCAATTTGGGCAACATGTCGATGGCTTTGTTCGCCCTGGCGATGCCTTCAAAATTTGATTCCCAAACTTCTCCAAAACTGAGCGAGGTTGCACTCCAACTCAATTTTTCGAATTGGTCTTTGTCGGTGCCGGTATCGCCCGGATCGCTGCCTTTATCTCCTTCGTCTGAGGCGATGGAGGTCATGCCGAGCCAAGAGAAGCTGTGTTGCTGCCAATCGTACAATTTGCTGTATACGGCGGTCACAAGCTCTTGGGCCGCATTGGCGGTGGAGTTGAAGTAGTCATCGGGGGTTTGAACCCGGGGTGTTTCGTCCAAGAAACTTTTGCGACATCCCGAGAAGGCGATGCCCAACGAGGCGAGGGCCAATGTACCGATGGCGATGGTTTTCGCGGTTTTCAATGGGGTCATTTTGCGTTGGAATTTCATGGGTTAGAATTGAATGGACAAACCGGTGAGGAAGGTTGATGAAGTAGGGTAAATGTCGAGTTCTATGCCTGCGTCGGCCGGACCTCCGGGCAATTCAGCACTGAATCCGCTGAATTTTTTCCAGGTGAGGGCGTTTTGCGCGGTGATAAAGAATCGGTATCCCTGAACTTTTGATTTTTTGGCGATGCGGGCGGGCAAGTTGTAGCCCAAAGTGAAGTTGTTTAGGCGCAGATAACTTCCGCTTTCCACGAAGTAATCGGTGGGTTTGGGAACGCCATTGAAGGCCCGTGGATTGGTATTGCTGGGCTTGGCGGGTGTCCAACGCGCATCGGCCAAAGATTTTTCTACGTTGTAATTACCCCCGTAGCGAACGGTTTTCTTGCCGTTGAATACTTTGTTGCCGAAGTTGCCCAGGATATCGAGGTTCAAATCCCACTGTTTGTATTTGAAGTTTCCGTTGATACCCATGTAGCATTTGGGTTGGTAAGAGCCTACGTAAATTCGGTCGAGGTCGTTGAGTTTGCCATCGCCATTTTGGTCCACGATGCGGAAATCGCCCGGTTGTGCACCCAAGAAATGCGGGGCGGCATCGATTTCGGCCTCGGTTTGGAAAATGCCGTTGGTTTCGTATACCCAGAAGCTGCCGATGGGCTGTCCGGCCGCCACCCTAGTGGCAAATTCGCCGTTGCGCAAGCTGCCGAAATTGGTGGGTAGACCGCTGCCCAATCCCAACACTTTGTTTTGGTTGAAGGTGGCATTGGCACCGATGCTGTAGTTGAATGGGCCTTTGCTGTTTTTGTTGTATCGCACCGAAACCTCCAAACCGCGGTTCAAGATATCGGCGGCATTGGTGAGCATGGAATTGTTGTTGTCGCCCAGTCCGCCAGGCAAGGGTATATTGAATAGGGCGCCGAGGGTTTTTTTGTTGTAAAAATCGATGACTCCGGCGATGTGTCCGTTGATGGCTTCGAAGTCGATCCCCAAATCCATTTCTTCTGTGGTTTCCCATTTCAAGTTGGGGTCTTTGATCTCTGCGATGGTAGAGCCCATGGTTACTTGATTGCCGAAAACGGCACTCAGGCCTGTGCTCAACAGTGTCACGAATTCTGAGGGGTTGATGCGATCGTTACCCACTCGGCCCCAGCTTCCACGTACTTTCAGCATGTTGATGCTGCGCACATTTTTCATGAAGTTTTCGTTGCTAACCATCCAGCCCAAACCCACCGAAGGGAAATTGCCCCAGCGATTTTGGGTGGGGAATTTTGAAGAACCATCGCGTCTGAAAGAGGCGTTTAACAGGTATTTTCCTTGGTAATTGTAGCTTACGCGGCTGAGGAATGATTCGCGGCGACCGTAATCAGCGATCGGGCGTTGGTAGTTGATGGTGCCCAAAACGGCGTCGCGGCCGGTGTTTAAGTAGCGGTATTGCTGCGCAAAGGGAACGCCATCGAGCTTAAAGGATTGCTCAAAACCATCGTAGCGCTCGGCGGTATGGCCTGCCAAAATGGAAAGGTGGTGTCCTTTTTTCAATGAAGGCGTATAGGTCAGCGTATTGTCCCAAATCCACCGATATTTTTCCATCTCACTTTGGGTGAGGGTGGTGGTGTCGTATTTCTGCGTGGCAGAAACGCGATATTTTTGTTGGTAGTTGGCGCCTCTGCTGTTGTCGTAATCGAGTCCAAACGCACTGCGGAAACTCAGGTTCTTTTTTAGTTTTAGGTCGCCATAGAAATTGCTCATGAAGCGGTTGCCCCAGGTTTTGTCATCGGTGAGTTCGAGTTTGGCCAAGGGGTTGCCCACATCCGATAGTGGGGTGAATCCGTAGGTGCCATCGGGGTTTTTGGCGTTGTATATGGGGGCGGCGTTGTAGGCGTCGGTGAATAAACTGAAGGGTTTGTTGTTGGAATTCCACCGTGTGATGCCAATGTTGTTACCGAATTTGAGTCGGTCCGATACCCGATATTCATTGTTTGATCGAATCGATACCCGCTCATAGCTATTGTCGTTCAGAATCCCATTTTCGTTGTAATAGTTTACCGAGAACAGGTAGGAGGTTGCTTCGGTGCCGCCGGAGATGCTCAGGTTGTGGTTGTTCATGTTTCCGGGGCGTGTAAGTGCAGCGTACCAATCGGTTTCGCCGGTGATATCGCTGGGCAGTACGGCGAAGGTGCCGGCGGCCTCGTTGGAATATTTTGAGAATGTGCCAGGGCGGGCCATGGCGATTTTGTTCGACATCAATTTAACCCCGGCATAACCATCGTAACTGAGTTTGGGTTTTCCCGATCCTCCGCGTTTGGTGGTAATGAGTATGACTCCATTGGATGCCCGAACCCCATAAATGGCGGTGGAAGAGGCGTCTTTTAGCACATCGATGGTGAGGATGTCTGCGGTGTTGATGTTTCGAATGTCATCGGTAATCACACCATCTACTACGTACAAAGGTTCTGCACCACCAATGACCGACCCCGTTCCACGAATCCTCACAGTGGGCGCAGAGCCCGGGGCGCCAGAGTTGGTGATTTGAACACCGGCCATTTTGGATTGGAGGGCTTGAGAGGCCGTGAGCACCGGCTGCTGCATGATTTCAGCGCCTTTGATCGACGACATGGCTCCGGTAATGTCTTTTTTCTTGGCAGTGGCATATCCGATAACCACGGCTTGTTCCATGGGTTTCTCGATGCTGTCTTGGGTGGATTTGGTGTCGTTATTGGCCGAAGTTTGGGCTTGGCTAAAACCCAAGGTTGCGGCGGTTATACCAAGCAAGAGTAGGTGTTTTTTCATCGATGAAGCGGTTCTATTGTTTCAAATTTCACCATGGATGTGCCACAGTGGAGCGCAATTTATATAATTGTCAATTATACAACATCTAAAATTTGAAAAAAATCCTGAAATTTAGAAAAGGT
Source organism: Bacteroidota bacterium (assembly GCA_046074125.1). Lineage (GTDB taxonomy): Bacteria > Bacteroidota > Bacteroidia > NS11-12g > UBA955 > UBA955. The sequence continues at coordinate 4,816 of JBJTNN010000292.1, read as the reverse complement.
ATAAATAATTGTTTTTGTAGATTTGGCAACATGGTAAAATCCGCATTTCGATTGTTTAGCATTGTGTTGGCAGGTTTGGTGATGCCGCTGTTGTATGGTCAGGTGCCAACGGCGGGACAGTATCCGCACCCGGTGTTAAAAAATCCGCAACTGGTTATTTTTTCGGAAGAAAATCGACCCGATTTTGAGGGTTGGACAGCCATCGTGCAGAAGTTGGGCAAGTATGGGGTAGACAGTCGGTGGGTGGTGTACAGTGTGTTGAACGACGATTTGGGGATGACGCATTACCGGGTTCGACAGTATTACAAGTCTGTGCCGGTGCAGTTGTCGATGGGGATTTTGCACACCAAACAAGGACAGTTGGTTTCATTGAACGGTGATTTTGTGTCGGAGAATCAATTTGCGGGCCGGGTCGTGTTGACGCAAGAGCAAGCACGGGCAAAGGCGTTGCAATTTTTACCAGCGGAAAAATACTATTGGCAGGATCCAGCGCAGAATGAGGCGTTGCAATTGGCTACGGGGGTGAGAGACACCACCTATTTTCCGGTGGGTAGTTTGAGTTATTGTCCGAAAGACTTCAATTTATCGGGCACCCATCGTTTGGGCTATCGATTCGATGTCTTGGCGAGTGAGCCATTGGCAGGCAAAACCATTTGGGTGGATGCAGAAACGGGGGAGGTATTGGCCAGCAGTGATTTGATCTTGCACACCGATGTAAAGGCGACGGCTGTGACGAAATACAGCGGTACGAAATCGATTACGGTAGACAGTTTATCGGCGAGTTCTTATCGCTTGCGCGAATCGGGCAGGGGCAAAGGCATCGAAACGTACGACTTGAAAAAGGGGACAACTTACAGCTCGGCGGTTGATTTTACGGATGTAGACAAAACATGGAACAATGTGAATGCGGCGAAAGATGAGGTAGCTACGGACGCGCATTGGGGTGCGGAAATGACTTACGATTATTTTAGTACGGAGCACAGTCGCAACAGTTTTGACAACAACGGAGCAAAGATTTTGAGTTATATCCATTACAGCAGCAATTACAACAATGCGTTTTGGAATGGCAGTGTGATGACCTATGGTGATGGTGATGGGTCAACGTTTACGCCCTTGACGGCTTTGGATGTTTGCGGGCATGAGATTGCGCATGCGGTAACGACCAACACGGCCAATTTGGTGTATTCCTATGAGAGTGGGGCGCTGAACGAGAGTTTTAGCGATGTTTTTGGTCAGTCGATTGAAATTTGGGCGAGACCTACCCAGTGGAATTGGAAAATAGGGGAGGATATTACGCCAAATGGATTAGGCATTCGAGACATGGCGGATCCGAGCGGAACAAATTACAGTCAGCCCAAGTTTTACAAGGGGAACAAATGGTATACAGGAACGGGCGACAACGGTGGGGTTCATTACAACAGTGGTGTCCAGAATTACTGGTATTATTTGTTGGTTCAGGGTGCGAGCGGCACCAACGAAAAGGGGTGGAATTATTCGATTGGTTCACTTGGGTTGGCCAAAGCGGGTAAAATCGCTTACCGCAATTTGAGTGTGTATTTGACCAGCAGCGCACAGTATGCCGATGCGCGCACATTTAGTATTTTGTCGGCCGCGGATTTATACGGTCAGTGCAGCAACGAAGTGGTTCAGGTAACGAATGCTTGGTGGGTGTGTGGTGTTGGAAATAAGTATGATTCAGGGTACGTGAAGGCTGATTTTACAGGAGATACGCTGTCGTGCAGGACGGGCGTGGCGATAAAATTTTTAAATCGGTCAGACAATTATAAAAGCAGTTTGTGGTCGTTCGGAGATGGCAACACCAGCGTGGCAACCAACCCAACCAATGCCTACGGTGTTTATGGCAAATATTCTGTGAAGTTGGTGGTGGAGTCTTGCTTCAAGGGCTTCAAGGATTCGATAACGAAGGTGCAGTATGTAAAGGTGGATAGCACTTACGACATCTGCAAGGCGTTTTTATTGCCAAAAACGGGGAGCGACAGTGCCATTGGGTGCCGGGGTTTTGTGTATGATGACGGGGGCGAGGGGAATTACGGCGAGAACAAGGTAGTGCGGTTTGATTTGAAGTTGCCTGGGGCGGATAGTGTGAGGTATCGCTTTAGGTTGTTAGACTATGAGAGCGGTTATGATTCGGTGGTGGTATACAAAAACAGCGTATCGGGTGCGAATCGATTGGGGCAGTTTACGGGGAATGTGTTGCCATTTGCGGGAGCATGGAAGGTGGAGGCGGCCAATCGGTTGATTTTTATTCAGTACTCTGACCCGATGTTGGAGGGGAAGGGATTTAAGGTAGAATATGAGGGGGTGTTTAAGCCGGTGTTGGCGAGTTTGGGTAAGGATACGGTAATTTGTTCGGGAAGGGCGGTGAATTTGGTTGCGGCCGCCGCAGGCGGCCGCAACTCGGGTTATTCTTACAGCTGGACAGGCCCCGGCCTGTCTGGTGGTGGCAATGCCAAGCTGGTGACGCCCGCCGCCACGCAGCAATATTCTGTGGCGGTTTGGGAGGGATGTGCCCTTACGCCCACCACCGTTACGAAAACGGTCTATGTGAAACCTCCGTTGGCGGTGAAAATTTCACAGTCTGATACCGCTGTGTGTATCGGACAAACCATGTACCTCACTGCTAAGGCATCGGGCGGCGATACCGCTGGCTATACCTATCTGTGGTCGAATGGTTTGGGAACTTCGGCCCTGGCAAACGTAATACTTACCGATACCCTTCAGGTTTCTGTGACGGTTTCTGATGGCTGCTCGGTGGTTTCTGCCAAGGACTCTGCGCGTTTGGATACCTATCTACCCTTGATTATGTCGGTGTCGAACGATACCACCATTTGCGTAGGTCAAACGTTGGATCTGTTGGCAACGATTTATGGCGGAAGCCGATTGCATGGTGGCGGTGCCTACGTGTTGGATTGGAGCAACGGCGTGAAAGCGGGTTCTATCCATGTGTTCCCGACAACCACAACCAAATACTACGTGGTGGGCAGTGAAGGCTGTTCGCCCAACGTGTTGGACTCAGTGTTGGTTACGGTAAGAAACCCCTTGTATTTGAGTCCGATCGCCGATACCACCCTTTGTCACGGACAAACCTATTCGGTACAATTGATTGATACCGGTGGATTGGCATCGTCGAGGAAGATCGTTTGGGACAGTACATCGCTCAGTGGAAATAGCGTGGTGGTTAACCCCATGACGGTAGGCACAACCAACTATCGGGTGCATGTGGAGGACGGTTGCACGGTGGAAAATGACACCATTCAATTTGCGGTTACGCGGAGACCTCCTTTGTTGGGTAGCCTTGCTTTGAGCGATACAATATTGTGCTATGGCGATGCTACGGATGTACTGATGTCGGCCAGCGGCGGAAGAACGTCTACATTGTCTTGGCAGCTCGATGGTGTTTCAACAACGCAGACGGTGCAGACCGATAATCCGGTGGCAACCAAAGTATATACCTTGTTGGTAGAGGATGGTTGTTCGATTCCTTTTGTGGATACCATTGGTGTGATTGTGGCGGGGGCGAAGATAAATTTGAGTTTGGCGGCATTTGACTCGGTGATTTGCGCAGGGGGAACGTATGCCTTTTTCGATGTGAAGGGTACCGGAGGATTTGCGCCATTGGGGTATTTGTGGGATGATCCTGCGAAGCAAACCACTGCAAAAGCTTCAGGTTTGGGCAAGGGAAAATATACATTGAGGGTGGTAGATGCACAGGGTTGCAAGGATTCATTGGTATTGATGGTTCAAGAATTTGTATCGCCCATGAAGCCATTGAAAGACACGGTGATTGCGCGGGGAAGCATGGCCCGGTTGTATGCCCGTAACGGACAGCAATGGCGGTGGTCGCCCAAGACGTTCATGGTGGGCAGTGATACTTTGTGGCAGGTGTTGGTACGCCCTACAGACAGTTTGCAATACCAGTTGTTGGCCTTGGACAGCAATGGTTGTTTGTTCAGGGATTCGATGTGGGTGAGGGTGGTAGATCCCGAGGTGGTGAGGATTCCGAACATCATCACACCGAATGGCGATGGCGACAATGATTTTTGGGATTTGTATGAGTTGTTTGAGTACGATCAACGCGGGGTGAATATTTACAATCGCGCTGGGGAATTGGTGTATTCAACGGGGGCATACAAGAATAAATGGGACGGGAAGGATAACCAGGGTGTTGACTTGCCGGTAGGGGTTTATTTCTATCATTTGAAGCACAATGTAACGGGCGAGGAGCATCGTGGTTTTGTGCAAATTATGCGATAAAGACGGGAAGGATGGGATTTACTGAGGCGTATTACGAGTTCTTTATTGGCTTAACCACCAACAATAATAAGACATGGTTTGATGCGCATCGCGGTTTTTACGAGCGGGATGTGAAGGCGTTGTTTCAGGAATTTGTTGGGTCGGTGTTGCAAAAAGTGACGGCGATAGATTCGCGATTTGGGAGTTTGCAGCCCAAGGATTGTATTTTTCGCATCAACAAGGATATTCGATTCTCCAAAGACAAATCACCGTATAAATTGCATTGTTCTGCAGCCGTTCAGTTGGGCGGACGTAAGCAGATGTCGGCCGGAGGCATGTACATCGAATTCGGTCCTGAATTGTGTGCGATTTATTCGGGGGTGTATTTGCCGGAGAAGGAGGAGTTGCGTCGGATTCGGGAGCGCATTGCGGCTGATCCTGAGCGGTTTGAGCGGGTGATTGGGGCGGCTGATTTTGTTGGGGTTTTTGGTGAGGTTTTGGGAGAAAAAAACAAGCGCATTGACGCAGATTTGATGGCGGCCGCGCAGCGGCAGCCGTTGAT
>JBJTNN010000291.1:0-6708 GCA_046074125.1 Bacteroidota bacterium | reverse complement strand
ATATTGGCTTGCAAGGCGGCTTTGTGCGCCAAGATATCAATTCCGTAGGCCAATCCACTGACGATGGATACATTGAATGCCTGTAGTTCTTCCACCCACTCCCGCGTAAGGGCTGCGCCCTGTGGTGTGGGCTTGCGGGTGCCCACAACGCCCAAAATTCTCGGTCCATTCCAAGGAATCTCCCCCTTGGAGTACAATACCAGTGGTGCGTTGGCGAGTTCTTTAAGTCGGTAAGGATAATCGGGGTGATGAAGGGCCGTTCCACGAATTCCCAATTTTTGGTGGGTGGCGGCGAGCTCGCGAGCCGCCTTACATCCATTGTCCTTGCTCAGTTGTAACTGGAACGACAACTTTGCGTTGATTCCAGCTTGATCCTGCCAATCGGATTTGGTGGCCAAAAAAACGCGTTGAGCATCGCCAAAATGATGGATTAAATGCTTGCCTACCACAGGTCCAATGCCTTCGCACAGACTCAACTCCATCATGGCGATGGTCTCTTCACAATACCCCAGGGAAAACATAGTTTCCCAAAGTTACATTACTCGTTCAATTTGAGGACGGCCATGAAGGCGCTTTGGGGAATATCGACATTGCCCACCGACTTCATGCGTTTTTTACCAGCTTTTTGTTTTTCCAACAATTTTCGCTTACGGGAAATGTCACCACCATAGCACTTGGCGGTAACGTCTTTGCGCATGGCCGATAAGGTTTCACGGGAGATGATTTTAGCACCCACAGCCGCCTGAATGGCAATTTCAAACTGTTGACGGGGAATCAAATCGCGGAGTTTCTTGCAGATTTTGCGACCCAAATCTTGGGCATTATCGCGGTGAATAATCGCACTGAGCGCATCCACCCCTTTTCCGTTGAGCATGATGTCCATCTTCACCAATTTGCTCTCTTTGTATCCCAAAGGAGAGTAATCGAAGCTGGCGTAGCCCTTGGATATTGATTTCAATCGATCGTAGAAGTCGAACACGATCTCTGCCAAAGGCATCTCGAAATTCATTTCAACCCGATCGCTGGTCAAATAAATTTGATTGGTAAGGATGCCTCGTTTGTCGAGACATAAAGTCATAATCGGACCTACGTAGTCGCTCTTGGTAATCACACTGGCGCGGATGTACGGTTCTTCAACGTAGTCAATTTTTTCGGGCGGTGGTAAATCAGTGGGGTTGTTCACTAACACAGTTTCCCCTTTGGTGGTGTAGGCCACGTAGCTTACGTTGGGAACGGTGGTGATGACCGTCATGTTGAACTCGCGCTCGAGGCGTTCTTGAATGATTTCTAGGTGGAGCATTCCCAAGAATCCGCAACGGAATCCGAAGCCCAATGCCGCTGAACTTTCGGGTTCAAAGACAATACTGGCGTCGTTGAGTTGCAATTTGCCCATCGCTTCGCGCAATTCCTCGAAATCTTCGGTATCCACGGGATAAATGCCCGCAAATACCATGGGTTTCACATCCTCGAACCCTTCGATGGCCTGAGCTGCAGGGAGGGCTTTGTCTGTGAGGGTGTCGCCCACTTTTACTTCCTTGGCGTCTTTGATCCCTGAGATGATATAGCCTACATCGCCCGCGCAGACTTCGTTGCGCGGACTCAAATCCAATTTCAAAATACCCACTTCATCGGCATAATACTCACTGCCCCCGTTCATGAATTTTACGTGTTGCCCCTTTTTAATTTTACCATCAATGACGCGGTAATAGGCAATAATCCCCCTGAAAGAGTTAAATACTGAGTCGAAAATCAAGGCCTTCAGCGGAGCGTTGATTTCACCCTTTGGCGCGGGAACCCTCGCCACAATGGCCTTCAATATGTCGTGCACGCCGTGACCCGTTTTGCCACTGGCAGGAATGATGCTGTCTCTGTCGCAACCAATCAAATCAACAATCTCGTCTTTCACTTCCTCAGGCATCGCTCCCGGGAGGTCAATTTTGTTCAACACTGGAATGATTTCCAAGTCGTGCTCCAAAGCCATGAACAAATTGCTAATGGTCTGTGCTTCAATTCCTTGAGATGCATCAACAATCAACAATGCCCCTTCGCAAGCCGCAATACTTCTGCTCACCTCGTAACTGAAATCTACGTGCCCAGGGGTGTCGATCAAATTCAAAATATACTGCTGTCCGTCCAGCTCATAATTCATTTGAATGGCGTGGCTCTTGATGGTAATCCCACGCTCGCGCTCAATGTCCATGTCGTCTAACACCTGTGCCTGTAAGTCGCGCTTACTCACCGTGTTGGTGTATTCGAGCAATCGGTCGGCCAGGGTGCTTTTTCCATGGTCGATGTGGGCAATGATACAGAAGTTGCGAATGTTTTGCATGAAGCGTTCAAAAAGAACTGCAAATATAACCCATCGCGGTCATGGTTTTGTTTGAAATTGTTGATAGTATTTCCGCGGTTGCGATGCCGTTTGGGGTTAGGCCTTGAGTTGTTCCACGATGGCGAATACGGCAGGACAAATTTCGAGGTTGTGGTGGGCCAGGGCCAGGTGGGTGTGCATTTTGCGGTGGTTGGTGTGGGGGAATTCTCGACAGGCTTTTGGACGGTCTTCGTACACCGAGCAGGCGTTGTCGTCACCGAGAAAGGGGCAGGGCGTTTGCTGCAAGCAGTATAGTCCGTCGGAATCGATGGTAAGGTAATGTTGCACAAAATCACCGGGTTTCATTTTGAAGCGAGCTGCCAACCGTTCGATGTCTTTTTCGAACAGCATGGGTGAGGTGGTTTTGCAGCAGTTGCCACAGTTGAGGCAGTCAATTTTTTTGAAGGCTTGATTGTGCAATTTCTCGAACTGTTCATCGAGGTCCCGCGGAGGTTTTTGCTTCAGTTTTTTGAGGGTAGCCCGCAGGGTTTTGCCTTGTTGATGCACCTTTTTGCGCAGTTCTCCCAAGGCAGGAATTTCCATGGGTTTGCTTTCGGGTTTGGGGTGTTTGAACGGGTTGCTCATGGTTGATGTTTTGACTGAACGATGCGATGGCCGGGCACTGGGTTAAACGTCGTATTTGTTGAGCAACTTGATCATGACTTCCATGTCTTTGGCGTATGGGGCTTCAAACACGAGCGGGGAACCGTCTAGGTCTTGGAGTGACAGTGTTTTTGCGTGAAGGGCAAATCGCGGGATGAGGGGCGAATCGGTACCATGGAGTTTGCGTTTTACCCACGAAAGCATGGGGATGTCGCTACCATAGAGAGTATCGGCCGCGATGCAGGCATTTTGTGATTGCAGGTGGACGCGAATTTGGTGCAGTCTGCCGGTTTTGGGCTCACATTCCATGAGGGTAAAATGCCTGAAAACCTGCAGTGATTTGAACCGGGTTTGGGCGGGTTTTCCGTTTTTTCTGTCGATTTTGATTTTCCCCACTTGTTCTGCCAGAATGGGCAGGTCGATCCAAAGGTCTTGAAAATGGAGTTGGCCATTGACCACGGCGTGATAAATTTTCTGCACTTTTCGGTGTTCGAATTGCATGGAAAAGTGACGGTAGGCTTCGGGATTTTTGGCAATGAGCAGTACGCCAGAAGTTTCACGGTCGATGCGATGGCAAAGGATGGCATCGGGCCATTGGTTTTTGGCCCATTCTTGTACCGATACGGCGGTAAATTTTCCGCGTTCGGGTAGGGAGGGGACGTAAGGGGGTTTATTGACGGCCACCCAGTTTTCGGTTTGCTGGAGGATTTGAATTTTTCCGATGTGGGGCCCGCGCTTGCGCGGGTCCTCTATGGGTTCGTCATCGTCGATAATCTCGATATCGTCAAGGTTGATCATCGGGGATTGGCGCTGGATTAGTTGGATTTTAGGCTCAAGCGGATGCGCGACATTACATTTTTGGTCTGTTGAGGGAAATCTCCCTCCATCATCCAATTGTAATAGCCGGGTTCGTTCAGCAGCACGTCTTTCACGGTTCTGCCTTTGTGTTTGCCGAAATTGAAAATCACTTCTCCTTTGTCGTTGAATACCAACCTGCCGGCCAAATCTGCCAACAAATCTTGTCCGGTTAGTTTGTGCAACCCATCAATTTCTTGTGGCAAATCTTGGTATTTATTCATTTGCGCACGGATGATTTCCCAGGTGGCTACGGTATCGGCTTCGGCGCTGTGTGCGTTTTCTAGGTCGCGACTGCAATAGAATTTATAGGCGGCGCTCAGGGTGCGAGGCTCTTTCATGTGATAGATACGCTGGGCGTCGATGAATTTGCAGGCGCGAACATCAAACTCAATGCCCGCACGGAAAAATTCTTCCACCAACATGGGGAAATCGAATTTGTTGGAGTTAAATCCCCCAAAATCGCAATCGCGCAGGTAGGCGTGTAATTCAGGGGCCATGGATTTGAAAGAGGGTTTGTCGGCCACATCGGCATTGGAAATGCCATGGACGGCCGTTGCACCTGCGGGAATGGGAATGCCAGGATTGATGCGGTAAGTGCGAATCTCTTCGCGCATGTCTGGGAATACCTTCAGCAAGCAAATTTCAACGATGCGGTCGTGGGTGACACTCACACCGGTGGTTTCTAAATCAAAAACGACCAAAGGCCTGCGCAAATTCAACATATCCTTCAAAATTCGGTGCGAACGTGGGGCTTTCCAAATTTGCCCTTTCAATTAAACGGATAAATATCAACATCGGGTATCTTTGTAGTATGCGATTCGACATTATTTCTGCTGTGCCTGGTTTGTTGGAGGGTTTGTTGGGCTACAGTATTCCCAAGCGGGGGTGCGACAAAGGCCTAGCGGAAATACATTTGCACAATCTGCACGATTACGGCATTGGTAAGTACAAGCAAATCGACGATACGCCATTCGGGGGTGGGGCGGGCATGGTGTTGATGCCTGAGCCGCTGAGCGTGGTGATTGAAAAATTGAAATCGGAGCGAAACTACGATCACATTATTTACCTCACGCCCGATGGAAAGCCGTTGAAGCAGGGGTTGGCGAACCAATTGAGTTTGGGTGAAAATTTGATGCTTATCTGCGGTCATTACAAAGGAATCGATCACCGGGTGCGCGATTTATACGTGACCTTAGAAATTTCGCTGGGAGATTTTGTGTTGAGTGGGGGCGAGATTGCCGCTGCTGCGGTTGTTGATTCGGTGATTCGCTTGTTGCCCGGTGTTTTGGGGGATGAGGAAAGCGCGCTGAGTGATTCGTTTCAAGACGATTTGTTGGCACCGCCCTTGTATACCCGTCCGGAAGTCTTCAACGGAATCCGTGTCCCCGATGTGTTAACCACTGGCAACCACCCCAAAATTGCGCAATGGAAGCACGAACAAGCGTTGGAAAGAACGCAGCGGTTGCGACCAGATTTGCTGGGCGACGAAGAACTATAAAATACTCAACGGGGCTAGTTCGCCGGCGATGTTCACCTTTGCGTTATCATACCTCTTCCGCATCAGACAGGTCGTCTGAATCTTCCGTTTCGGTTCCAGCAGTGGATGCGTTCAAATCAATCAAGCCTTCAGGTAAATCCATATAAATGGTGGACGTTTTCTCCTCAATTTGGGTGATCCAGGTTTCTACCAATGGGATAAGGACGGGGTTTGTGGGGTCTTGACTCACCACGGTAAACATCATGCCTTGCGGCAGGGTTTCTACTTGGGTAATTTCTCCAGAGAAGCCAGATGGGTTGTCGTGAATGCGGAATCCCACCAAGGCGTTGGTTTGAGGGATGACCGACATTTTTTTGGAGCTTGGGACACCGAATGACAGGCCAATAAGGGCTTTGGCTTTTTCTTCTGTGTCGATGCCTTTGAGTTTGATAAGCTCTTGGGACTTGTTAACATCTGTAATACAAAAGGGAACCCCTTTTCCGTCGATGATGACAAATAGGTAGTTCCCTTTGGAAATGATTTTGTTTGAAGTGGCGAAGCACTCGATGGATAATCGTCCGTCGTAACCATGTTTGGCGTGTATCTTTCCGACCAATGTAAGGGGCGGTGGCAGAACACTCATGGTTGGGGGATTATTCAGCGGCAGGAGCTTCGTCGGCAGCAGCTTCTTCAGCGGCTGGTGCATCGGCGGCTTCTTCAGTAGCAACTTCTTCAGCAGCGCCTTCTTCAGCGACAACTTCTTCAGTTTCTTCTACTGGGTTAGCAGCAGCTTCCGCTTCGGCAATTTTGGCAGCAATTTTCGCTTCAACCGCAGCTCTGCGTTTTGCTTCTTGTGCCAAACCTTCTGCTTTTACTTTTTCAGCAGCAGAAGCCAAGTTTGATTTCTTCGCATCGATGCGAGCGGCTTTCTCTTCCAACCAAGCAGCAAAACGCTTGTCTGCTTCTTCTTGGCTGATAGCGCCTTTTATAACGCCCACCTGCAAGTGTTTCTTCATAGAAGCACCTTTGTAGCTCAAAAGAGCCGCAGCAGTGTCTGTGGGTTGTGCTCCAGCGATCAGCCAGTGGGCTGCGCGGTCTACGTTCAATACGATTGTAGCTGGATTGGTGATAGGGTTGTAACTACCGAGTTTCTCGATGAATTTACCATCCCTTGGTGAACGCGAATCCGCTACCACAATGTGAAAGAAAGCCCGTTTCTTTCTGCCGTGTCTTTGCAATCTAATTTTGGTTGCCATGTCTTTATTGTGTTTTTTTTAATCCCATTTCTTCAAAACGGGGGTGCAAATATAATGAAATTGAATGGAATAACCAATGATAGGGTCATTATTATGGAGTCAAAGAAACTTTCATTAAATTGTTATATTCGCTCCATTGTCATGGT
>JBJTNN010000290.1:0-6839 GCA_046074125.1 Bacteroidota bacterium | reverse complement strand
AGGTACACTCGGAAACCCTTTCCACTTCTTCCAAACCACGCCCCCATCCAAACTCACATACAACCCGTGATCCGTGCCCAAAAACACCAATCCCGGCGCTTCCGCATCCGGCAAAACACTCAACACATACCCCGTTACCTTGTCGCCCTTGCCCTCCTTGTTGCCAAACCCGTCGGCACCCACTTTGCGCGTCCAACTCGCCCCGTAATTCACCGAATGGTACAAGTATGGCGCCCAGTCGTTCTGACGGTAATTGTTCACCACCACCCACACCTCAGCGGCATTCTTGGGGTTCGTCCAAACGTAAGGCACCCAAGCCCCCGGCGCATCCTTGGCAATCGCCCCGCCCACAAATGTCCAAGACTTCCCGCCATCGCGGGTTACATGCACCCGACCATCGTCTGTACCCACATACACCACATTTTTGTCCGAAGCCGACGGTGCAATTGCTAAAATGGTACAATGGTTTTCCGCCCCAGTAGCATCTACCGTGATCCCCCCGCTCTTCGCCTGCTCCATCTTCTTGGGGTCGTTGCTGGTCAAATCCGGCGATATCACCCGCCACGATTTTCCCTGATCATCGCTGTAATGCACATACTGACTGCCATAATAAAGCCCATTTGCATTGAACGGATCCACCGCCATCGCCGCATTCCAGTTATACCGCAACGGCTTACCCTCGGGGTGCTGCGGCTTGATGTATTCCGATTGATGCGTGTTTCTGTTCCAATGATACACATTACCACCCTGATACATCGCATAGCCCTCACCCGGTTTCCCAGGCATCGGCGCCACATCAAATCCATCGCCAAACAACACCTCCTGCCACTCGCTGTTCTTGATACCGCCCTCTACCCAATGATAGGCCGGACCATACCAACTCCCATTGTCCTGCAACCCGCCATACACATTGTAGGGCTCCTGATTGTCTACGTCTACGTGGTAAAACTGTCCCACCGGAATATTCTCCGCATACCGCCAAGTCTCTCCCCCGTCGTATGAAATGTTCAAACCCCCATCGTTCCCGTTGATCACATATTTCGGGTCATCGGGATGAATGAAAAATGCATGATGATCTGGGTGAATATGTCCCCAATCGGCCAGCACCTCCCAATGCTTTCCGCCGTCTTCGCTGCGGGTAATCTGACTCCAAATGCTATACACCCGGTTTTCGTTGCTGGGGTCCACATAAATTTCTGCGTAATAGAACGGACGGTTCCCCGCGTTTCCATCGGTACTCACTTTAGACCAATGATCCCCGCCATCATCGCTGCGATAGACACCCGTTTCGGCCGACTCAATGAGGGCGTACACCCTGTTGGGCGATGAAGCCGCAACGGCCAATCCTATCCGACCGATATCGCCCTTTGGCATGCCCTCCTTCACCCCACTCCGCTTCCACGTCTTTCCGCCGTCGTAAGAAATATACAATCCACTGCCCGAGGGCTCGCCCTTCTCTGGGCCTTTTTTCTCTGCACCATTCACGGTAGCTGCCTTGCCACTGCGAAAAGTCCATGGCTTGCGCTCAAAATCCCACATGGCCGCATACAACTTCTGCGGATTCATGGGGTCAATCACCAACTCCGCACAACCTGTGGTGGCATTCACGTACAAGGACTTCTGCCAAGTTGCCCCGCCATCGTCGGACCGAAAAACCCCCCTATCCACATTGCCGCCCCATACAGAGCCCATCGCCGCCACCCACAATTGGGCCGGATTTTGCGGATTGATCACAATTCTGTGTATGGTTTTGGTGGCCTCCAAGCCGATGCATTTCCACGTTTTTCCCCCATCGATGCTCTTGTACAACCCCTTGCCGCTGTTGTGACTGTTGCGCGGATTGCCCTCGCCCGTTCCTACATACACCACACTGGCATTCGCAGGATCCACCGCGATGGCCCCGATGCTTTGTACATCCATTTCATCGAAAATAGGACTCCATGCGATGCCTCCATTTTGGCTCTTCCATACCCCACCACTGGCGGTTCCAGCGTAAATGATGTTGCGATTCACCGACTCCAAAGCCCCTTTTCTGGGCATGGCCAACGCCGTTACCCGACCGCTCATGGCACCCGGACCGATGTTGCGTTTGGGGATGTGCTTCATCACGGCTTCCAGCTCCTTACCGGCCGCTGCCTCTATCGGTGTTTGCTGAGCCCGAACATCGCCCAACCAAAGTACCCCAACCATGAAAGTAATTCCCAACGTTCTGCGCGACAAACGGTTCAACCCAGACTGCGCATTGGAAGTCATCAAAATCTGCATGCTTCAAACCTACAAAATTCCCCGCGTAGTTGGTAGTCTCACCCACACATTCCACCGCATTCCAAAGGGGTTTTATCGAACAATATCGGCCCCGCCTTGTTATTCGTTTTATCTTTGCACCTTTATTCGCCCATGTTCAAACAACAGATCACCGCGTTCATTTTTTTCACCCTCTTTTTTCTCGCGCTCGACACCTACGTTTGGCAAGGCATCAAGACCATCACACCGCAATGGAGTCAGCGCGCCAAAAGCATCCTTAAATGGAGCTACTGGGGTTACACCGTTTTCACGTTCATCTTCTTTTTGCTGGTGCGATTCCAACTCGTTCCACTCCCCGCTTCTGCCGTCAAAATCCTTTCAGCCATCGCTTTCGCCGTGGTTATCGCCAAACTCATTTGGGTGATTTTTTTGCTGTTGGATGATATCATCCGATTGGGGCGTTGGATTCAACAATATTTCTTTTCAGAAGTTGAAACTGCACCCGATAGGCCCAGTGGCATTTCGCGGTTGAAGTTTTTGCAATACACTGGACTGGCCGTGGGCGCTGCATTTGTTGGAACCGCCATTTGGGGCATTTTCAAAGGCGCACACAACTACACCATCCACCGCAAAAAAATCAAGCTGGCCGGTTTGCCCAACGCCTTCAAAGGACTCAAAATTCTCCAAATATCAGACATCCATTCGGGCAGCTTTTGGGACCGAGAAGCCGTGGCAGAAGGCATCAAGCTGATCAACAAACAACAGGCCGATGTGGTCTTTTTCACGGGCGATATCGTCAACGACCGCTCAGAAGAACTCGTTCCTTGGATGGATCTTTTTGCCCAAATCAAAGCGCCCATGGGGGTATTTTCAACCCTGGGAAACCACGATTACGGGGATTATGTGCCCTGGCCCTCCGCCGCTGCCAAAAAGAAAAACCTCGAAGACCTGATTTCCTATCACAAACAAATGGGCTGGGATATCCTGAACGACGAACATCGGGTGTTGGAGAAGGATGGACAAAAACTGACCATCGTGGGCGTACAAAACTGGAGTGCGAAAGCGCGTTTCCCCAAATATGGCAACCTCGAAAAAGCCTTGGAAGGTGCACCAAAAGACACAGTGAAATTGTTGCTCAGTCACGACCCCTCGCATTGGCGCGAAGAAGTGGTGGGTAAACAGACCGACATCGCCCTCACGTTTGCCGGACATACCCACGGAATGCAGTTTGGTATCGACTCCAAATTCTACCGCTGGAGCCCCGTGAAATATGTGTACAAAGAATGGTTGGACCTATACACTGAGAAAGACCAACACCTGTATGTGAACCGCGGATTCGGTTACCTCGGTTACCCCGGACGCATGGGCATCTACCCAGAAATCACCGTGGTTACCTTGGCGTAATCGCCCCAGCGCTGTTCATCCTATCAATTGTGAACGTACTCAAATTTGCCAGCAGGAATCATCAACCAAACAGTGCCTAAGTCATCCGAAACCAATGGGGTGTCATTGAACGTTTGGATTCCACCTTTTTGACCAACATAGGTTTTACCCGTACTGAGGTAGGCGGGATATACCCCGTCGGAAAAACTCAACTCCACGGCTTTGGTTGAATTGCTGCGATTAAACACTGCGTAAACGATTTCACCGAAATACTTGCGTTGAATGATCAACACTTCATCAGACAGCGTGGTAACTTTCATGTCGCCATAGGTCATCGCCATGTGGCTTCTGCGGAAGTTTGATAACTGTCCAACCAAGGTGCGCTGTCGTTTTTCACGGTCGTTCAGTCCCGCCTCGGACTGCAAACCACGGTCGAATCGCATCATTCTCCGACTGTCGGGGTCGTTGGCGCCCGGCATGCCAATTTCATCGCCATAATAAATAACTGGAATTCCAGGGATCGCAAAATTGAAGGCCATCATGCTCAACAATCGGTCGTAAGCTTGGGTGTCGCGCACCTGAATATTTCTATCCCAACCCGCTTGTTTGCTGTCTTCCCCTTCCTTCATGGATCCATCGAGGATGGAAATGATGCGGGCTTTGTCTTGGTTGCCCGACACATTGCCCATGGTGTGGTGAGCGCCATACCATTTCTTGGAGTCGTTGAGGGTTTGCGCCAATTGCTTACAGCCCCCTTGACCTTTAAAGGTACTCACAGCGGCATCGTACATATTGAAGTCGAACTGGGCATCAAGCATCCCGCTTCCCAGGTAAGAACTGATGAGTTCGGGGCTTCCGTAGGTTTCCCCAATTTGGTAGTAGCTGCGATGCTGGGGGATCGATACTTCGGTTTTGATTTTGTAGGTGAGCGAACGCCAAAAGGGGTCGGGGATGTGTTTGGTGGCATCGTGGCGGAAACCATCCACATCGAAATTTTTGAACCACCACAAGGCGGAATCGGTGAGGGCGTTGACCACTTCGGGTTTGAAGTAGTTGAAGGTGGGCATGAAGTCATCGAACCAGGTTGTGAGGCGATATTCGTCCCATCGTTCGGTATTTTTGGACCCATCGGGGAGGTACAACGGGGTAAACCAGGAGGGATATTGTTTGTACAGGGGGTGTTCTTGGTGAATGTGGTGGGCTACATAATCCAAGAAAACGTTGATGCCATGTTTGTGGGCGGTTTCGATGAATTGTTTGAGTTCTGCTTCTGTGCAAAATCTAGGGTCCGTGGCGCGGAGCGCCACGGGCCAATACCCGTGATACCCACTGAATTTGGTGGCCGGAGTTTTTGTCCACTGTCCGTAAGGACCCTCAGGGTTCCGCACCACCGGCGAGATCCACAAACTATTGATGCCCAACTCAGAGAAAAATCCCTCCTCTATCTTCTTGGTAATGCCTACAACATCTCCCCCATAAAAATCTACTTTCGGATCCACATCCGCGCGGTTCAATGGCCGGTTGTTCTCTTTCTTCCCATCCACAAATCGATCAATCATGGGATTGTACATCACCATGGTTCGGGGATCTTTCCGATCGCCAAATTTGCCCATGTCGTAAATCACACGTCCTGCCGCCAACGGCACCAACACCTCATTACTCACACCCTCGCTGCTGCCAATCCAAACACGCACGTAACTGCGCGAAACCTGTGCAGCTGACTTGGGGACCGTAATTTTGATGATGCTCGCCCCAGTATTCGGGTCATATTCTCCCAGCTGAATGTCTAAGCGTTGGTTCTGCCACATCGCCAAAACTGTGTTGTATTCTCCCTTGGCCAAACCCACCATGTTTTTGGTGCTCACCACAATTTCCGTGGGGATTTCCGCATTCCAATAATCGCCAGGCATCGGCGCTGTGTAGGCCGTTGACAACTGCAAATCAGCCGTAGATACCATGAACGTGGAATTGAATCCACCCATGCCGTTACCCAAAGAGTCTTTGTTGTTAGGGTCGCGAATTTCTTTGGTTTCCAAGTTCCATTTTCCGGCGTAGGAAACCACAAATACATACTGATGGCTGCCGGGTCCTACCCACGTGCTACCCACCCAACTGCCTTGGGTTTTGTCTGCAGGATCTTCCTCCCAACGCAACGATAAATTGTTGGCATTCCAAGCATTGAAGGTGCCTTTGACTTTCACAGCACTGTAAGCATTTGTCTTGGTTTTCCAACGAAACTCCCGCAGTACTTTCTCTGATTTGCGCACCGGTACCGTGGTGCTCTTGCCGGCACTCCAAATTTGAAAATATTGCAGCGCCGTTTCTTTGCCATAGTTATGACCCTCCCACCACAATTGCATCGAATCACAAACCGCACCCGAAGATTGCAATGAATCCAACTCCCCGCGATACCAAGAAAACCGCAAATTGGCTATGCCCGAACCCGGATGATTTTTGGGAACAGTTACACTGTCGATGGCCGATACATAAGGAAAATAATCACCCAGCCATACCCAGGTCTTGCCCGGCTGTAACGTTACCATGTTGTTCAATCCCAACGAAGGGTCGTTGATGTCGATCGGACTTTTCCGTGCCGGCGCTACCACCATTCGCTTTTCGGTAGGTTTGCCCTTTCCTTTCTCCACCGCTACTTGCTCCTGCTGAGCGGCCTTAGATTTACTCTTGGGGGTTTTGGCTTTGTTGCCTTTTTGCGCATTCGCCGTCAGCGCAAAAAGGCAGCTGATTCCGACAGTAACAAACAACTTTTGCATGGTATAAAGTGTAAATTTAACACTTCAACCCCACTATCGCACAAGCACTTTCACACTTTTTCGATAACCGTTCGCATAAATGGATTGCACCACATACAATCCGCCCTCGGTCACCTTCACCACCGCCGGATCACCCTGCAACAGCAGCCGACCTTGAACGTCGTATACCTCCACCCAAATGGGGTGCGACATGTTGGTTATTGAATTTCCTGGGAACGACTCAACACCCACCCATGGCTTGAATTCCATCGCAAAACGCGCCCACACGGGGTAGTGATCTGAGGTATTCAACCGATAACTCGCGATATAACTATCACCCACCATCACTCCGCTCTGGTTCGATAAAAAATTATCTTTCAAGGAAGCCGTTACACACAGGTGGTCAATCATTTCCGAATAACTCGCCGTGCTCTTTTGCTTGGCCAAACTCAATCGATACGA
>JBJTNN010000289.1:0-5626 GCA_046074125.1 Bacteroidota bacterium | reverse complement strand
TAGCAATTGCCATTGGTGAATTTGAGGTTGACCTCCTCGAAAAGTACGCGTTTACCGAAACGCAAAGAAACATTGGAAACTGAAAGCATGGTATGCGAAAAATGAGCCGCAAAGTTACGGCATATCAGCGAATTTCGGGACGTCCCTAACTAAACAAGGTAAAAGAACCTTCCATTTTCAGGTTCACAAAACCCAAATGGCCGTTTTCCACCAAATTGCGGTTGAAAACATAATAACGCGCGGGCTTGTTGCTTACCCCGTGCTGCTTCTCTGGCAATGCCGTAATCACCCCCGAATTGAGCATCTTTCTGCGGAAATTCCGCTTGTCTAAATCCCGCTCCAAAATGGTTTCATACAACGTTTGCAAATCACTCATCGTAAACTTCTCCGGCAACAACTCAAACGCAATGGGCTGAATTTGCACCTTCTCACGCAACGCCATCAACGCACCCTCAGAAATATCGTTGTGGTCAAATGCCAACTCCGGAATCTCCGCAATGGGCAACCAAACCGCTTCCTTGCTGAAACTTCCTGGCTGAATTTGCACCTTGTTGCTGTCAATCAAGGCCATATAAGCCACCGTGATAACCCGCGCATCCGGATCTTGTCGCACCCCCTTCAACCAAGCCCTGTCCTTGGCCTTGGTGATACGCAAGGGATCGCCAAACGCCTGAAACTGCTGCAAAAAAATGCCCGATAACCCCGTCAACTCCTTCAAAACACGCGCCGCAGCCTCATCCAAATTCTCATTGTCGCTCACCAAATCACCCGGAAGTGCATAGTAACTGTCGTCCAACTCCGTCACTGCATTCGGCACCGTACGCTTGATGAGCAACAAACGCAAGGTTTCTTTGCTAAAACCAAAAATGACACAATCAACCGAGACGTGGGGGTTTAAAGAGGGACTAACCGACATTCTGCAAATAGAGTTGACAGCAAAATAACCCAATTATACAATAATTACCAAAAATTGTTTTTGAAGTGTTCAATTGACACTAAGTGTTTTTTTATTATCTTGCACCCACTTTTATTATGATCTTAGTAGCAGACAGCGGCAGTACCAAGTGCGACTGGGTATTCACAGACGGCGATTCACAGCGCCTTTCCTTCTATACAATGGGCTTCAACCCCTTCTTTCACCCCACCGAGTTGATCGAAAGTGAAATTAGAAAAAACACAGAACTCTGTGCGGTTGCACCCATGGTTGAACACGTATTTTTCTATGGCGCCGGTGCCAGTCACCCCGCCAGAAACATCATCGTGGAAAATGCCCTGCGCGCCGTTTTCACCAAAGCAAAAGTGGTTGTAGATCACGACCTTACCGGTGCAGTTTATGCCACCTGTGGCGATGAGCCCGGCATCTCTTGCATCCTCGGAACGGGTTCTAACAGCTGCTACTTCGACGGTAAAGACATTCATGAAGAAGTGCCCGCCCTGGGTTATGTACTGGGCGACGAGGCCGGTGGAACGTTTTATGGCAAAGACCTGCTCCGCATGTTCCTATACCATGAACTGCCCGAAAAAATCCACAACGGATTGATCGAGCGTTTTGGACTTACCAAAGAAAGCATCTTTGAAGCCGTTTACAACAAGCCCAACCCCAACGTATACCTCGCTTCGTTTATGCGTTTTCTCAGCGACAACCGCGACGAGAAATGGGTGCGCGATTTCATCTACAACGGATTCAGCAAATTCATCAACATCCACATCTGGAAATACGAAAACCACAAAGAAGTCCCCGTGCATTTTGTGGGCTCTGTGGCCTTCCACTTCAGCGACTTGTTGAAAGAAGCGTGCAAAATTCACCGCCTCAATGTGGGTGTGATTACCAGCGAACCCGTAGTTAACTTGGTTGAATATCACCTGAGAAAACTGCAGGTTTCAGCATGAAAACCGCAATCATCCTAGATCTCGACGGGGTAATCTGCGATACCGCCCACTTTCATTTTTTGGCTTGGCAGCGTTTGGCCGCCGAATATGGCTATGCCCTCACCCACGCCGATAACGAGCAACTAAAAGGTGTGAGCAGGGTCGACTCCCTCAAATTCATCCTTTCATTGGCCAACAAAACGTTGTCCGCCGAGCAATTCGAAACCGATTTGCACCGCAAAAATGAGTGGTATTTGGCGTTGGTAAAAGACATGGGCCCGAGCGATACCCTACCCGGTGTAACCGCGTTTTTTGCAGAGGTGGCTGCCCGACATATCCCCTTGGCCCTGGGATCTGCGAGCAAAAATGCAACCATGGTTTTATCGCGTGTGGGACTGCTTCAGGCGTTTGATGCCATCGTGGATGCCTCTCAAGTTAGCCAAGGAAAACCCCACCCCGAAACATTCCTTAAGGCCGCCGAACTACTGGGCATCGCCCCAGAAAATTGCCTCGTTTTCGAAGACAGTGCTGCGGGTGTCCAAGCCGCCATCGCCGGAGGAATGAAAGCCATTGGCATAGGCACACCCAACGATTTACCCGGCGCCATTTTGCACCTACGCAACCTTGGCGAATTCGATTTCAATCGCCTACCCGCCTAACCCCCCTCATTTGTTCTCGCAGCATCACCATGAGAAAACCCCAAAACAACCCCTGATTTTTAACTAACTTCAACCGTACTTTTACCCTATTAATTCTACCCAACATGATCGACTACTTCAAAGCCCACCCCTGGAAAGTCATCGAAGAAGGCTTCAACCCCGCCATGAACGAAATCGCAGAGAGTGTTTTTTCTCTGGGCAATGGTATGATGGGACAGCGAGGCAATCTCGAAGAGAGCTTTAGCGGACACTCCTTGCAAGGCACCTATGTTGGTGGGGTGTACTATCCCGATAAAACACGGGTAGGATGGTGGAAGAATGGATACCCTGAATACTTTGCCAAAGTACTCAATGCCACCTATTGGAGTGGGTTGCGCATTTGGATCAACAACGAACTGCTGGATTTGGCCCAGGTAACGGTAAAATCGTTCACCCGTGAGCTCGACATGCACCAAGGTGTGTTGAACCGCCATTGTGTTGTGGTCCTAAAGAATGGCATCGAACTCACCATTGATTCGCATCGCTTCTATTCGCTCATCAACAAAGAATATAGCGCCCTTCAATACAACATCACGGCAAACACCGCCTGTGTGGTGAAAGTTGAGAATTACCTCGATGGCGATGTGGCCAACAAGGATTCGAACTACGAAGAAAAATTCTGGGATGAGGTAAAGCAAGAAGTGCACAACCACGATTTGTTGGTGACGGTAAAAACCAAAAAACTGGATTGGGTGGTAACCAATGTCCTCTCGTTTGAGATATGGAAAAACGCTGTTAAACACAACGAAATTGCCAAACCCTTCACCCGCAGCAAATTCGCAAGCAACACCTATGAAATTGCTGTGGCTGCTGCCGAGAAACTCACGTTGGTAAAGCACTGCATCACCGGCAGCAGCTTCCACCATGCGCCCGAAGCGCTGGAATTGCACACCAAAAAAGCACTCGATAAAATGAGTGCCTCCAGCTTTGAAGCACACCTGCAAATGAGCGCCGCCGCATGGGCGAAAAAGTGGGAAACCACCGACGTTCGCATCGATGGTGATGTGAAAGCCCAGCAAGCCGTGCGTTTCAACATCTATCACCTCAACCAAACCTACTGTGGCGATGACGCCAGACTAAACATTGGCCCCAAAGGATTCACTGGAGAAAAATACGGAGGAAGCACCTATTGGGATACCGAGGCCTATTGCCTGCCCTTCTTCCTGGTCTCCGCCGATGCCGCCATCTCTCGCCAGCTGCTCGTATATCGCTACAAACAGCTGGGAAAAGCCATTGAAAATGCCGCGAAATTGGGCTTCACCGACGGGGCAGCCCTCTACCCCATGGTTACAATGAACGGGGAAGAATGCCACAATGAATGGGAAATTACCTTCGAAGAAATACACCGCAACGGAGCCATCGCCTATGCCATCTACAATTACATCCAACATACCGGCGATCAACAATACCTGCTCGAAGGCGGGTTTGAAGTGCTGTTGGGTATCTCACGTTTCTGGAAACAACGCGTTCATTGGAGTGGCATCAAACAACGCTACGAAATGCACGGCGTAACAGGCCCCAACGAATACGAAAACAACGTAAACAACAACTGGTATACGAGTTATATCGCCGATTGGTGCATGCAATACACCGCCGAATGCGCAGCATGGATCAAATCAAACCACCCTGCCGCATTTGCCGAAATTGGCCAAAAAACACAGTTCCAAGCTGACACAGAAATCGCCGCTTGGAATCACATCCACGCCAATTTGTATCTTCCCCAAGACGATTCACTGGGCGTTTTCGTTCAACACGATGGCTTCCTGGAAAAAGAACTCATCCCCGTAAAAGACCTGTCGCCTGCACAACGACCCATCAATCAAAAATGGAGCTGGGACCGCATTCTGCGCAGTGTGTACATCAAACAAGCCGATGTACTCCAAGGCCTTTACTTTTTTGAGGACAACTTCGACTACGATACC
Organism: Bacteroidota bacterium; assembly: GCA_046074125.1. Classification (GTDB taxonomy): domain Bacteria; phylum Bacteroidota; class Bacteroidia; order NS11-12g; family UBA955; genus UBA955. Next base: position 1,137 of record JBJTNN010000289.1, on the reverse strand, counting down.
CATGTGCGAAACTTCAAATTCTATGAACAGTTCACCGTGCATGAAAGCTCTCTGAGTCCCTGTGTCCATAGCATTTTGGCAGCCAAAATTGGGGAGACCGACAAAGCCTACGAAATGTATTTGCGTACCGCCCGATTGGATTTGGACAATTACAACAACGATACCGAAGATGGTTTGCATATCACCTCGATGGCGGGGTCGTATTTGAGTATCGTTCAGGGCTTCGGTGGTTTGCGCATCAAAAACCAAACCTTGTATCTGAATCCCCACTGTCCATCACAATGGGAAGGCTACGGTTTCCAGATTTTGCTCAACAACGAGCCCGTAAAAATCGAAGTTACCAAAGCCGGGCATCACATCACCAATTTGGGGAGCCAAGACATTACGGTTTACCTGAATCAGGGCAATCCAACAGAGGGTAGCGACCATACTGCGCAAGCATCTGCACTTCATTTGAAGTCGGGAGAAGAAAAATTCACAGCACACTAATCACCCAAAGAAGGGTTGGATTTGACTTAGAAAATCAGCGTCTAAAATTCGCTGTGTTTGAAGTATTTTTGCCCCACTTTGGCGGACAACGAAGATCAAATCACCCCTGACAGCCCCGAGGCGACGTCCGCGAAGTTGAATTCCATTTCTTCCTCGGATAAGCACGCGCGCGTCTCAGATGGCGAAAAACAGCCCAAAAGCAGCGAAACACCCCACGAACAACCATCCCCTTGGCTGATTGTTTGGGCCGGATTGAGCATTTCTTTGCCCTTGTTGCTGCTGTACATATATAGTTGCAGTCCACAAACCCTAAAACTGGGACAGTTAGAACTCAAACAAATTTTGGGCAATCAAGACATCGATGCCATGCTGGCCGCTTTGGACGAACCTGAGAATAACAGCGGCGGCGCAGCGAGCCACAGCGTATCCCAACCTTATGATTCAATGGGTTCGAGCCAAAATGGGGATTCTTCCATTCCCTTCTTGTCGCAAAACTACAGCCGAGACTTTGTCTTACCGCCCTACGAGTTACCCGTATTTGCTGATACCACCAAACACCGCATTCTCCTTATTGGAGATTCTGAAAGTGGTGGCTTGCGGTATCCGTTGAATGATTATTGTTTGGCGAATGGACATAAAATCATCCTT
>JBJTNN010000288.1:0-3113 GCA_046074125.1 Bacteroidota bacterium | reverse complement strand
CACGCTCCATGTAAATCGCCTCTGGCAACCCCAAATATTTCCCATTGCTCAATTCAATAAACACAGAGTAATACTCGTTTGACACCTTGGACAACCCCATGTTTAGGTTCATACTGGCCAGCAATTGACCATGATCTCCGGAAAATTTAATGGCCTTGGTTTGAAATCTGCCTTTCGCCCCTTTGGAAACCAACATCACTTTGGTCGGGATTTGATAATTCCCCTGTCCGATTTCTTTGTCGTTGAACGCATTTTCCTTCAACCAAGGTGCATTATAAACATTGATTTTCAGCGTTTGTGATCCACCGGAGGTGATTTTTACCGGTGAAAGCCCAGTTATTCCGGGCTTCAATGGCAAAAACAGCCCGCCCAACACAACGTAGAGCAAGAACAATGCGGCTATCCACTTATACCAGTGTTTTTTCCAATTCATGACTTTCTTCGTTTGATTTCTGCCTCAATCAGCGCCAATTCCCGGCCCATTTGTCCAGCCATACCACTGTTTTCTTGAGCACGGCGTGTCAAGTATGGAATCACCGACAAAACAGGACCATATGGCACATATTTACTCACTTTATAGCCACTGTTCGATAAATTAAAACTAATATGATCACTCATGCCCAACAACTGCGAAAAGGATACATTCCAATCGCCTTTTGGCAATTGATGTTTGTTCAACAATTCAGTCCCTAACAGGGATGACTTTTCGTTGTGGGTAGCGATGCAAACGGACACCCGATTATGGTTGTCAAGGCAAAACGCGACCGCTCTGTCGTAATCTGTGTCCGTGGCTTCTTTGCTCGATTGAATGGGGTCTTGGTATCCTTTGGCTGCAGCACGGGCTCTTTCTTTTTCCATATAGGCTCCGCGAACCAGTTTATAGCCGTAGTAACACTTACCTTCAGCCACTTGTCGCTCCAAATACGCCAATCGATCATGTCGATACATCTGAAGGGTATTGAATACCCAAGCTTGATCTTTGTTCAACAACTCCATCGCGTGGGTTGCCAATAGGTCAATGGCAGGTTGTAACCAGGTTTCCTCAGCGTCCACAAAAATTCGAACTTTACTTTGTGCGGCGCTGCTACACAATTGCATAAATCTGGCCTTCGACTTTTTCCAACCCTCTCGCAATCCCTCGGGTAAACCATTCTCCACCAATTCGATGTCAATAATTTGGTTTTCTTCAATGATCGATGATGCCGCTTCCAGCACTGCTGATGAGCAAATACCGGTGGTTTTAAATACCGAAAACGGAATGTTGGGATTTCCTTTGGCTCGTTCAATGGTTCTGAGTACCTCCGCACAAGTTTCATCAAATGTGGCTTCACTCTCTTCGCCTTCTACCGAGTAATCTAAGATGGTTCCGATGCCACTGTTCGACAAATTCTCAATGGCAGTATCACACTCCTGAATGTTCTCACCCCCACAAAATTGCTGGAATATGGTTTTTTTGATGGTAAACTTCAAGCCCAAAAAAACGGCGGCTTTGGCCATGGTTGGACCATAAGTCAACAACGCGGGATAATTAAACGAACGAAATAGCCAACGGGCTTTTGCGAGGTCACCATTCGACTTGTGGGCAAAGGCCACAGAGGTGTTTTGGAAAGAAAGATCCGTCGTGGACATCACCCACAAAAATAACGAAGAATCTTCGGTGTTTTAAGCCAATTTTCAATTAATTACGGCAAACGCAAATGCAGTGTTTCCAAGGCTTCAGCCAAACCGGGATGTTTTTTCATCAAATACTCCAGCTTTTCTTTGTCGGTGTAGGGCCTTCTCTCCTGCACTTCTATTTTACCAACCACGGATTGTATCCCTTGGATATTCAAATGAGGAATTTGTGCCCGAATGGCTTGCATCATTTGAGGTCGGATTTCTTCGATGATGGATTCTTGGTGGGATGCATTGAGCGTAATCACCAATACATTGTCTTCTACAGCGTATTTCAACCCTTTCAAACAAGTAAGCACCCGTGGGGTCTGGGGTTGATAAAAGTCGATCCAAAATTCATCCAGCGTTTTGGGTGCTGACGGCGAGGTTTGGGCAATTGGCACTGCTCCAACCATGGCGATTTCTTGCGCAAGCACCGTTTTATTGGATTCAGACAGTACATCCCCCCCATCTAAAGTAGAATCTGTAACGTCAGTGGACCTTATTGACGCTGCTTTTTTCCTTTTAAACTCTTCAAAACTCCCTACGTTCAGTCGGGTTGCAGCCACTTGACTCACTTGTTTCGGGTCGGCGGCAATGAACGATTTTTCTGTTGTATTGGGTGTTTGATTGGATGGCGTAGGATCAGCCTCCTGAGTTTGGGACTGAATGCTCGATGATTCAACGTCTGAAGACTCAACAGAACTGGATATGGACGTAGATTCTTGTACCAGCAAATCCGACGTTGCGCTCACTGAAGACGGGGCCGGAACCTTGGGCTTATCCTCAACAATTGAAGGTGAACGTTTAAACGTTGCGGGCTTAGGGCTGTCGCTACTCTGCCCTATTTTTTTTTTTACTTCCTCAAGGGAAGGGATACTTTGAATGAAGGAATTCAGATGCCCCAATTTCATCAGCATCAACTCCACCAACAGCCTGGGATTTCGGGATTGCTTGTATTTCTCTTCAGCCTCAGAGACAGAATTCAATCCGTTCAAGATGAACGCGAAAGAAAGTATGTTTGCTTGCTCTAAATATTTGGATTTGAACGACTCTGACACATCCAACAGCGATTGTGTTTTGGTCTCTTTACTCACGGCTAGGTTTCTGAAATGTGCTGCCATTCCACCCAAGAAGGTTGAACCATCAAAACCTTTTTTGATGATTCCATCATACACCAACAAAGCATCGGCAATATTCGATGAAGCCAACATTGATGCAACATCAAAAAAAGTATCAAGATCCAACACGCTCAAAATATCAACCGCTGACTCATAGGTGATCTTCCCACCGCCAAAGCTCACCAATTGATCGAACATCGACAGGGCATCACGCAGTCCACCATCGGCTTTTCTGGCAATTAAGTGAAGGGCGTCTTCCGAAGCTTCGATCGATTCTTTTTGGGCGATACCTTTCAGATGCTCTACCATGTCGCGGGTCTCGATGCGATTGAAGTTAAA
>JBJTNN010000287.1:0-5037 GCA_046074125.1 Bacteroidota bacterium | reverse complement strand
CAGGCCAAGTTGTATCAGCCCATTTTGGATGCCGTGAAGAAATCGGCCGGTGACGTAGCCAAGGCAAAGGGCTATGTGCATGTGATCGATAACTCAACCGGTTCTGTGGTATGGAGCGCCAATGCGGCTGACGATATCACGTCTGCGGTGATTGCTGCGATGTTGAAGAAATAATTGGGGAAGACCTTATATTTGAGGACTGCTGTGAAAACGGCGGTCCTTTTTTTTGAGATAAAAGCTAGCAACGGGTGACAATTTCTAAGGAATCGATATCGCAGGGCAAAATCGGGATTTTTGATTCTGGTTATGGGGGACTTACAGTGATGCGCAGCATCGTGGATGCGTTGCCGGGGTATGAGTATTTGTATCTGGGCGACAATGCCCGAGCACCATATGGTAGCCGGTCGTTTGAAACGGTGTATCAATATACTTTAGAGTGTGTGAATTGGTTGTTTGATGAGGGTTGTGAGCTGGTGATTTTGGCTTGTAATACGGCATCGGCAAAGGCGTTGCGACAGATTCAGCAGGTGGATTTGCCGAAGCGCAAAGACAGCAAGCGTGTGTTGGGCGTTATTCGTCCTACCACCGAACAACTTGGGTTGATGACTCAATCGGGGGTTGTGGGGGTGATGGGCACGGAGGGCACGGTAAAGTCGGGGTCGTATCCGATTGAGGTGGCGAAATTCTTTCCGCAGGTTGTGGTGGAGCAGGAGGCATGTCCGATGTGGGTATATTTGGTTGAGCACAACCAGCGCGAGGGTGAGGGGGCTGATTATTTTGTAAGGCAGCATGTGGATCGCATTTTTCAGCGAAATCCGAAAATTGATACGTTGTTGTTGGCGTGCACGCATTATCCGTTGTTGACAAAGACGATACAAAAATTCATTCCTGAGGGGGTGAAGTTGATTTCTCAGGGTGGGTTGGTAGCGGAGCGTTTGGTAGATTATTTGGTCCGTCATCCCGAGATGGAGGCGCGCCTGCGGCGCGCCGGTACCCGGTCTTTCGTAACAACCGACGATCCGGAAACTTTTGAAAAACAGGCCTCCCTATTTTTTGGTGAACCCATTGTGGCTTCCCATGTGGAAATTGGTCAGCATTGATGTTGCTTTCCCCGTAATTTTGTGGCATGCAGCCCGCGCATCTTACCGAAGTATTGAAGTCGCTCCCGCACAAGCCGGGGGTCTACAAATATTTCGATGCCGAAGAGGTAATCATTTACGTGGGCAAGGCGAAAAACCTTAAAAAACGGGTCAGCAGTTATTTTTCCAAGCAGCATCACGAAAACCGGAAAACCGCCATTTTGGTGAGTAAAATTCAACGGATCGAATTCACGGTGGTGGATACCGAAATGGATGCATTGTTGCTGGAGAATAGTTTGATTAAGGAGTTTCAGCCGCGGTATAACATTTCGCTGAAGGACGATAAAACCTATCCTTATATTCGGGTTACAGCCGAGCGCTTTCCCAAGGTTTTTCCTACCCGAAGTCCGGTGCGCGATGGCTCTGAGTATTTTGGTCCTTACGCCAACGTGAAAGTGATGCACACGGTGTTGGATTTGGTGAAAAAATTGTATCCTACCCGAAATTGCAATTTGGTGATGTCGCCGGCGAGCGTAGCCGCCGGCAAACACAAAATCTGCATGGAATACCAGTTGGGGAATTGCAAAGGTCCCTGCGAAGGACATCAAACCGAACAGGCCTACAACGAAAGCATCGCCCACATCAAATATTTGCTGAAAGGACATCTCGGCGAGGTGAAACAGCACCTGAAAGGACTAATGCTTGAATCGGCAGCGGCCTTGCAATTTGAAGAAGCCCAAGAATACAAAGACAAATTGGACTCACTCGAGCGCTATCAATCGAAGAGTACGGTGGTTAGCACTACCCTCGGAGATTTGGAAGTGTATAGCATCAGTTCTACCGAAAAGGTGGCCTTCGTGAATTTTCTGCGGGTGAGCCAAGGGCTGATCGTGGTGAGCAGAAATGTGGAAATTCGCAAGAAACTCGATGAGGCCGATGCCGAATTGCTCGAAGCCACAGTGGCCGAAATGCGGGCGCAGTATGGCGACGATTGTAAAGAAATTGTGTTGAATCAACCGCTGGATTTAGAATTTCCAGGGGTTGGCATTACCGTGCCCAAAATGGGCGATAAACGTCGTTTGCTGGAACTCAGCATGAAAAATACGCTGCTGTTCAAGCAAGAAAAACTAACGCAATATGAAAAACTCAACCCGGAATTGCGGGTGGATCGCTTGATGGAGCAAATGAAAAAAGACCTGCGCTTGAGCGAACTCCCCAAGCACATTGAGTGTTTTGATAACTCCAACTTCCAAGGAACCTATCCGGTGAGTGCCTGTGTGGTGTTTAAAAATGGCAAACCGGCCAAATCTGAATACCGACATTTTAATGTGCGCACCGTGGAAGGTCCTGACGATTTTGCAACCATGAAAGAAGCCCTAACACGGCGATATTCTCGGCTGTTGGATGAGCAGAAACCCTTGCCACAGCTGATCGTTGTTGATGGGGGGAAAGGACAGTTGAGCGCCGCCGTGGAAGCGCTGAAAGCCATGGGCATTTATGGTAAATTGGCCATTGTGGGAATTGCCAAGCGGTTGGAAGAAATTTACTATCCGGGCGATCCGTTGCCGATGTACATCGACAAAAAATCTGAAACGTTGAAAGTGATACAACATATGCGCGATGAGGCCCACCGGTTTGGTATTACCCATCACAGGAGTCGGCGCGATCGCGGAACCCTCAGAACCGCCCTCACCGAAGTGCCCGGCGTGGGAGAGGAAACCGCCCGTGCTTTGTTGAAGCATTTTAAGAGTGTTACCCGGGTAAAAGAAGCCAGTGAAGATACCCTTGCTGGGGTTGTAGGCAGGGCCAAAGCCAAGATCATCGCTGATTTTTATCAAGGCGGTCCCGCTGAGGCAGATGAAACCGTGGTTTTATAAAATGGATTGATATGCATAGAGATACGGACACATACCTACTTGAATGTTTGCTGGAAAAAGCAAAGAATTCGTCGTTTTGTGCCCTATTTTTGAGCAACAACTTTGATGACCGTTACGGTCAGTGGCAGTGGTTGGCAGGATTTGGGGTGGAAGCCGAAACCGGTGATCTACAACAAGTAGATTTACACAGTGAGAGTCCTTGGTTTGGGTATATTTCTTATGATTACAAAAACACCGTTGAGCCAATTCTCAAAAGTGATTCAGCGTATCTCTCGCAATTTGCCCCCACGAAATTTGTAAAGCCACAGCTTTGGGTGGGGTTGGATCGTTCCAATCAGGTGCATGGCAATTCGGAAGGGTTGTCGTTGCTGGGCCAAATTGAGGCGAGAATTATTGGGCATCATGAATATAATGCACCGTTGACGAAGCACAAAATTCAGTGGCACTCGCTCACACAGCGCGAGGAATATTTATCGCAAATCGCGGAAATCAAACAGCATATCGTGGAGGGGGACTTCTACGAAATGAACCATTGTATTGCCTACACAGCGGATGCACAAATAGATCCTTATGTAACATTTGTTGCGTTAAATCGCAAAGCACCCGCGCCGTTTGCGAGTTTTGTTAAAGATCAAGATCAGTTTTTGTTGTGCGCGAGTCCGGAGCGGTATGTGTCGGTCCGCAACCAAACAGTGATTTCTCAACCCATCAAAGGCACGCGGAAACGGATTCGTGTGGGGTTGGGGGAGGCCGAATTACAGGCTAGAGAAGATGCGGCTTCGGTGGCGTCGCTGCGAAATTCACCGAAGGATCGCGCGGAAAATGTAATGATCGTAGATTTGGTTCGCAATGATTTGTCGAAGATTTGCGATGCTGGAACCGTGACAGTACCTGAATTGTGTGGGGTTTATTCCTATTCACACGTGCATCAGATGATTTCTACCGTGGAAGGACGGTTGAGTACCATTGCGGGGTTTCGTGATATTGTTCACGCTACATTTCCGATGGGCAGTATGACCGGTGCCCCGAAAATTGCAGTGATGCAACACAGCGAGCAACTTGAGAATTTTTCTCGCGGACTTTATAGCGGTGCCGTTGGATATGTGTGGCAGGGAGCCATGGATTTTAACGTGGTCATCCGCTCGTTGGTGTATGATGGTCAGTCCCAGCGATTGTCATACGCAGTGGGTGGGGCAATCACCATCGACAGCGATGCCGAAGAAGAGTACCAAGAGTGTTGCGACAAGGCCGCAACGGTACTGTCGATTTTTGAATAAACTGGACAGATCCCCAGGGGTCTGCAGGCAGAAATCGGAAAGAAAGGTGTTGATTAAGGTTCGAACTTGTACCCTACGCCTTTTACGGTGTAGATGAATTTGTCGTCGAGTTTCTCCCGAATCTTTCTAACGTGCACATCGATGGTGCGGTCTACCACCAATACTTCATTGCCCCAAACGTTTTCAAGAATTTCATCTCTGCTAAATACGCGGCCTGGGCGTGAAGCCAAAAACGCCAGCAATTCAAATTCTTTTCGAGGCAATTGCAAGGCCTTTTCGTTGTATTCAACCACAAAGCGTTCGCGGTCGATTTTGATGGTATTGAAGTCGTATTTTTCGGGCTCCGGGGTTTGAATGGCATTGCCTCTACGCAAGATGGCTTTCACTCGACTCAACAAAACGCGATTCCTTACGGGTTTGGCGATGTAGTCATCAGCGCCGGCTTCAAATCCTGCCAACTCGGCAAATTCCTCGGAACGGGCGGTGAGAAAAATAACAGGGATGTTGCTGGTTTCTGGATTGTCTTTGAGTTGTCTGCAGGCTTCCATTCCATCCATTACAGGCATCATTACATCCATGATGATGATTTCCGGCTTCACTTTTCGGGCTTGTTCGAGGGCTTGTGCGCCGTTTGCGGCGACATGAACTTCAAATCCTTCTTTAGCCAACGAATGCCGAATGAGTTCGAGAATATCTTGCTCATCATCAACTACTAAAACTTTAGGCATTCCTTTAATCATTGTGTTACAAAGGAATTGATTTGATGTTAATTATCAACTCGCTTTGTATTAAGTTTCTATTAAG
>JBJTNN010000286.1:0-9417 GCA_046074125.1 Bacteroidota bacterium | reverse complement strand
GCAAGGTGTTTAATTTCCTTTCCATTTACAACACCAACACCCTGAGTCCTAAATTTTCCGGGTGTTGTAATCAAATTGTCCATCAGCGTTGCATGTGCTTTTAAAAAATCGTTTACTGAATAACATTGATATGTTTTCAATAAGTCATAGGTTTTAATGGCGTTCAACACTTCCAACACATCCTTCTCAGGGCCAATAATTCGTTTGTTTTCAATCAACGCGGTTACTTGATCTATCGTGAGCGTATTCCCTTCAATTTGCAATGAGGATTGAATTGTTTTGATTCTATTTTGTTTCCGCAACTGAGGGGATTGCTTTGTCAGATAATTGGCATTTACTTCCCCAATCATTTCAGAAATTGAACCGATGAGATTCAAAATCTTGGGTGTAATGTCATAGGATGGCTTCATGATAATATCAAATGATACCATCAAAGATAGATGGCTTGATCTGATTTTCATCAAATCAAACTCGAAATCAACAAAAATGGATCGGCCATTCAGGCAATTTTATAAAACATTTGGAAAACTAACGAGTGTTAGTTAGTTTTGTATTATTAACAATGACACGTCGGCAAGAAATCATGGGAACGGCCTTGGGCTTGATGCGCAAAAAAGGGTATTTGAATACCTCGATGCGCGACATAGCCAGCGCCGTAAACATGGAAGCCGCGAGCCTGTATAACCACATCAAAGGCAAAGAAGAGATCCTCATCGACACTTGCTTTGGATTGGCGGAAACCTTGGAAATGGGCATCAAAGAAGTGAACGACATTTACTTCAACGCTGCGGAAAAATTGGACATGGCCATCCACAACCACATCCAAGCACTTACCCAGGACCTCAACGCATCGCACTTGTTCGTGCATGAATGGCGACATTTATCAGACGACAAACGTGCGCAATTCATTCAACGTCGTGACTTGTACGAAAAGGAATTTCGCGACATTGTGATTCTTGGTTTCGAGGAAGGGGAATTCAAAGACGTTGACCCAAAATTCGCCACCCTCACCATCCTCGCCTCGCTCAACTGGGTGGGTGAATGGTACAGGCCTCAAGGCGATATGGAACCGAAAGAAATCGCCCAGAAACTTACCCAATTCATTCTCTCAGGACTACAAAAAAACTAAACACATTCATATGTACGGAAACGCTTACATCGAAACAGACGGTAGCAAAGTGCACAGCATTTTGGCCGACGAAGATCCCATCAAATTGGCTGAATTCGAAGCACGCATCGCCGCTGGCGACAAAATCGAACCGAAAGATTGGATGCCCAAGGAATATCGCAAGCAATTGGTGAGAATGATTGAGCAGCACGCTCACTCCGAAATCATTGGTGCTCTGCCAGAGGGAACATGGATTACCCGCGCCCCCGGATTCCGTCGCAAATTGGCCTTGATGGCGAAAGTACAAGACGAAGTGGGCCACGCCCAATTGCTGTACAGCGCCGCAGAAACGTTGGGAAAAAGCAGAGAAGACATGGTCAACGACCTCATCAACGGCAAAAGCAAATATTCCAACGTATTTAACTACCCCGCTCCTACTTGGGCCGACAGTGCCGTGATCGCTTGGTTGATTGATGCGGGTGCTATCGTAAACCAATTGGCCAACAGCAAAGGTTCCTATGGACCCTACTGTCGCGCCCTGGATCGCATCTGCGCCGAAGAATCGTTCCACTTGAAGTACGGACACGACAACGTGGTTTTCTTGGCAACCGGAACGCCTGTGCAGCGCCAAATGGTGCAAGAGGCCCTAAACCGCTGGTGGGAACCCATCATGCACTTCTTTGGTCCGCCAGACAAAGCCTCTCAACACTCAGAAATCCTGATGCGTTGGAAGGTAAAAATGGGATCCAACGATTCTATGCGCCAAACCTTCTTGAACATGTATGTCCCCAAAATCTGGGATTTGGGATTGACCCTGCCCGACCCCAACCTTCACAAAAACGAAGAAACCGGTCAGTGGGAATACACCGAACCCAACTGGGACACTTTCAAGCAGGTGATTAACGGAAACGGTCCTTGCAACAAAGAGCGTTTGGCCGTGCGCAGAATGGCTGAGGAAAAAGGTCGCTGGGTACGCAAAGCCTTGTTGAGCAAATCTGACGCATACGTAACGCCATTGGCATAATAACACCCAAATGAAAATCAATTCTTTAGATCCACGGATTAGTAGGGCTGATCTCGACGACGAGTCCAAAATTGGCGAATTGCACGGCAACGAGCACTTCCAAACCTACGAAGTATTTCAGCAGATCAAGCGCGGCACTCACCACCAACATGTGGGCAATGTACATGCGCCCAACGCCGAAATGGCCATGTTGTTTGCCAAAGAGCAGTACTGCCGACGTGGGGCTGCCGTGAATTTGTGGGTGGTAAAAACGGCCGATGTTTTCGTAACGGAATACCAAGACGCCGACATCTTTGAAACCACTGAAGACAAATTGTATCGCGACCCCAACAGCTACAAAGTAATGGACCGCATCAATGCATTCAAAGCCAGAACCAACAACGCTTAATACCCTATCATGGAATTTACAGAAAGACACGTAGAAGGATTGAAAGAACTCCTTTATAAAATGGCCGACGACCTGTTGATCATTGGTCACCGCAACAGCGAATGGACGGGCTTGGGTCCGATGTTGGAGGAAGACATCGCCTTCAGCAGCATGGCTCAAGACAAAATTGGTCAGTCGTTGGCGTTGTTTGAATTGCTACACGAATTGGGCGAAAGCGACCCAGACACCGTGGCTTTTACGCGCAATGCCCCCCAGTTTCATTGTTCTCAATTGGTAGAACTGCCGATTGGCGAGTACGACTTTTCGATGGTTCGTCATTTCTTTTTCGACCATGCCGAAGCGATTCGATTTGAGATGTTGAGTGAGACAGTCTTTGAACCTTTGGCGATGGTTGCCAAGAAATTCAAGGGCGAAATCAAATACCACACGATGCATGCCGATATTTTCATGCAGAAATTGGCAGCGGGTGGCGAAGAGAGCTTTGGCAGAATGCAGCAGGCCATCAACGAAAATTTCGGGCTGGCTTTGGGAATGTTTGAACCTGGAGATTTCGAAGCTGAGTTGATAGAAGCGGGCATTTTTGGGGGTGAAGCCGAATTGCAACAGCGTTGGTTGGATAAGGTTGTACCGTTGTTGACTTCTTATGGATACATGGTTCCATCGGTTGACGCGGTAGAGCCCGCCTTCGGCGGGCGCAAAGGTGTGCATACACCCCACCTACAACCCCTGCTCGATGAAATGACCGAAGTATTTAGCATCGATCCCGGTGCCGATTGGTAAACCCAATCCACCACAACCCATTAATACAATACGCCAAACGATGTCCACATCCATCAAAGCCCTTCTGGAAACCGTCATGGATCCCGAAATCCCCACCATTTCCATCGTGGATTTGGGCATCGTTACAGGCATAGAATCCCCCGAACCTGGCCATGCCAAAATAGAGCTGACCCCCACTTTCAGTGGCTGTCCCGCCCTGCGCATCATGGAACAACTGGTTCACGACAAATTATCCGAATCAGGCTACACCCACATCGAGGTAACCACCACGTTCAACAAACAGTGGAATACCAACATGATTACCGAAAAAGGCCTCGCTGCGCTCAAAAAACACGGCCTAGCACCACCGCCAAAACACGACGGATACATTGAATTGGACGTACTGAGCGATACCCCCTGCCCCTACTGCAATTCAAGAAATACAGAGATGCAAACCCCATTCGGACCTACCCTGTGTCGCAGTATGCACTACTGTAAAAACTGCTTGAACGCCTTTGAAGGCTTTAAGCCCGTGTGCTAATACGCACCAACAGAATTCAACTTAACGCAACACCCACGTCAATCCCACAGTACCCCTGCTGCTGTCTATCACCCATTGATAGGTTCCGGCTGATACCCCCTCAGGTACCCTCACCGTTTCATTCAGCCTGGTTTCACCGCGCCATACTTCGCGACCTACCGCATCCAATAACCGCAGCGATAGTACACCGGGTTGAGCGCCGAGAAATACGCAAGAACGTCCGTCCGTTGGATTGGGATACATCGCCAGCGATACCGCCTCCGCCCCATTTGTGCTGTAAGTTGGCTCATGCAAAGTGCACCAAGCATCCATTTTTGTCCACGCGCCGTAAGTTTGCAAAACACCGCCAGTTACCGTTTTCGCGGCCAAAGAACTGTTCTGCTCTACGGAACCCAATATCCACCCGCGCATCAGCTTCAATGCACTGTCGGGATTCTGCTGCATGAGTTGTAAATACGTCTTGCAAACCAGCGAATTCAACCAAGTAATCGTCCCGGCAATCATGGGCGCCGCAAACGAAGTCCCCGATTCCCCGCGATATGGATTGCTCGGCGATGTTTGTACCGGCGAAATGGTGTATACATTGTCGCCCGGAGCCGCCAAATCAACAGATACTTTCCCATAGCCCGATTTCACCCATTGCTTGTCCAACCCGGTGCTAGAGGTAACAATCAGGGCCTCGGAGGGACACAACGACGGAATATCACCCACCACTTCCACGTTGTTGTCGGCATTGGTGGTGGCACTCACAGACATGATCCCTACACTTTTCAGGGAGTCAAACAACTCGCACCACATGGGGGTTTCGTTCGGGAAAGTAGCATCAAGTCCCACCGACATGTTCAAAGCCACCACGTTGATGCCCTTTTGTTTGTTGGTAGTGAGCCACAATTTCTTTTGTCGGTATACGTACAGCATAGACCGAATCACGCCAAGATCGCTCGATAACCCTTTAGACGCATAACAATGAACGGGCATAATTTTGGCGTTATAAGCCACCCCCGCGATACCCAATTGGTTGTTGGTTGCTGCACCCAACACCCCGGCCACACTGGTGCCATGACCGTAAAAAATAGACTCTTTATTAAAGACTTCCGCCGATGAATCTCCGCCATTCCAGCCATAAAAATCATCGGTGTACCCATTGCCGTCATCGTCCTTGCCATTCCAGGGGATTTCGCCCCCGTTCATCCAAATCACGGGCTTTATATCGGGGTGAGAGGTATCAAGTCCATCATCGAGCACTGCCACCACCAGGGTATCGCCTTGGCGATTCACACTATTCCGTCCCATATCCCACGCTTTGGGCATTTGGATAACGTCTAAGTATTTCTGGTTAGACAGCAACAGATCATTGGGCATCCAACTTCTGCGTTGCAAGAGGTGTTCGGGTTGAATTTGCAGGGCGATACCATCTGCTTCTGCTCGTTTCTTCAAATCATCAATTTGCGATTCTGTGGCATTGATTTGGAAAAGTCCAAACGATTGATCCACGCATTTTGCCTTGGGTAATTGTTGCTGCAGCCAAGAGAGGTTTCTACAGTGTATCAAATGGGTTTGGGGCAATTCAGGAGAAACGATGGATGTAACATGGGCGGGCTCGTTATTATCGCTTTGCTGTGCGATGGGCGATGTCTGCGACAATTGTGAAGACATCAACGATTGTGCTTCAGCGCAGGGAAAGCCAATGCTTAGCGCCAAAATCACGGTTCCTATTCGTTGCTTGATTCCCATACCTATGTTGACTTGTAGTCAAAAATAAAGCCCCGATCGCAGATCGGGGCTTTATTTTATGAAAAAAGGATAATATTCTTACTTATTTGCCACCGGCAGGGGTTGTGCTCGACGGGGTTGTAGTGGTTGTGGGCGTGGTTGTGGGCGTGGTAGTTCCCGTTGTTCCGCCTGATGTTGTGCTTGCACCACCGGTGGTTGAGGTTCCGGAAGTTCCGGTCTTTGGCTTGTTGGCTTTGGCTTTTACCTTGGCCACATAGTCATCGAAACGTTTCTTCACATCGATGGTAACTTGATCATCGGGCACCAACTCAATCACTTTGCCATAGTAGTAACTCGCTTTTTCGTAATCTTTCTTCTTTTGGGCGTAGTAGGCCATGTTGCGATAGGCATTTTCGCGGTCTTGAACAAAACGCACCTTTTGTGCTGAATCCAATTTACCCATCCAACGCTCGAACGCACGGGTTACATTGCCAGTCGAATCGGTGGGATCCAAACTAGCCCATGTGGTGGCAATCAAATAATAGCCCGACAAGTAGTTGGTATCTTGGGTGATCAATTCATTGAATATGTTCAGGGCTTCTTTTTGGCGTTTGATGTTCGCCAAGCAGCGACCTGCGTAGAACAAGTCCACAGAGTTCAATTTACCCGCTTGTTTTTTGCGCTTCAGTTCAATGATGCCATAAGCTTGCTCGTAATTTTTACCGTCGAAATACATCTTTTGCGCCAATTGATAAGTGTTGGCACCGGCACGCGCAGTATCCATCAACGCCATTGTCATTAGGTTATAACTTTCGATGGTGCGTAGTTTTCTTGCCACTGAATCGGTGGTCGACAAACCATAGCGGTAGGTTAAAACGCCTTTGTAGTAGTTTTCACTGGGCAGCAAATCGCGGTTCAGGGGTTTGATGTACAGATTTTCATAGTTCTTGAAGAAGTAGTTCAATCCAGAGTCAATTTGGGCTGAATCGGCCAAACGTCTTTTGGATTTTTCTTTTGAGGCGATGGCATAAGAAATGGTACCGTAGATTACGGGGATGGATTTTTTCTCCAACAATTTCTTACCCTCCGAGATACAACGATCGAAGTCGCCACCCAAGAACAAATTTTGTACATAAAATTTGCGCGCAGTGATATTGTCGTTGCGCTTCAAGTATTCCTCATAGTAAATAACGGCAGAGTCGCGTTCTTTCATCAATGAGAACACTTCTGCTTTTTGGCGATATGCGGGGGCATAGTTCACGTCCAAGGCCAACGCTTCATCCAATTTGCTAATGGCCAAGGTTGCAGCATTTGCGCGTGCGTACACTTTGGCTTGACGCATCAAAGGTCTTGGATCAGTGGGCGCATCATAACCAGCCACAATGTACTGTTGGATGGCATCTGATGAGTTGGTTGGGTTGTTGATGATCATGGCATCACCCAACAAAATTTTGGCTTCAAAATCGTTGTTGCTAATTTTCAAATAGTCGATGGCGCGAGATCCATAGTTTTTCAACTGTTCTGCAGTGCCGTATTCCACCAACAAATAAGCGCGTGCGATTTCTTTGTTGATTAATGGACGCAATTTCTTTTTCGCAGCAGAGGCTTGAACGAAGAAAGATTCAGCGCCTTGAACGTTGTGCTTGCGCAATTCCATGTGACCTTTTCCCACCAAGTTAAGGGGAGAAAGCGGTGCGATGGCAAGACCTGCATTGAAGCTATTTAAGGCACTCAATGAATCGCCTTTGGCCAAGAAATTCAGACCCGCCCAGTAGTAGTTGTCGCCCACTTTGGGTTTAGCGGCAATGAGTTTGGCATAAATCTGTTCGGCTTTTTCATATTCCTCGTTGCGGGAATAACGCTGACCTTCAGCCAAGGATTGAGCCACGGCCGATGTCATCAACAACACGGAACTAAGTAGGAGTGAAACGGTTATCTTTTTCATTTTGGTGCAAAAAAACTATCTAATTGTTATATATGTGTTACGAATTTCAAAAATTGTTCCAAAAGACGATCAATTAAATAACTGAATGGTGCGTGCGGGCGGTATGGCGGGGGAAAGTCCGGATTTCTTCAACAGTATTTGTCCGCCTTGATCGCAGCAAAAAGCCAAAAATCCTTGGGCCAATCCGGAATACCCTTGAAGGTCATATCCCATAACCGGGGTGATGAACGGGTATTGATTGGCATACACTTGCGATTGGTATGGCAAGTGATATTGTTTGGTTGAATCCTGTTGAACGGCCAAAACTTTTACAGAATGTCGGAGGTGTCTGGCCAGGGTATCACCACGGTCGGCGATCCAGTTCATGCCTACGAATCCAAGCGCTCCGGGGGTTTTGTTTACATATCGAAAGAGTGCCTGAGGGTTGCTCACCTGCACAAATTTCGGCGGGATGGCTGGTTTTGGATTATTCACCCCTTGACGATGTGCATACCATTCATTGAGATAATTGTAAGCCAAATCCCCTTTCACCACAACCCATACCAAGGGAACAGTGCCTAGGTTTGTCCAACCTTTGATGCGGCCCGACATCATACCAGCGAGCGAATCGGCGCTCAATCCATTGTTGGGATTGTTTGGGTTTACCACAAAGGCCGTGGCTGAGCTCCCCACTATGTGCGACCTTACCTTGATCTGCCTTGATTCCAAGGATTGGACCATGGTTGTATCGAACAAGTAATTGATGTACATGGCGGTTATCTTCTTATCCCTCACCCCTTCCAGTATTTGCAAGGGGGGTAAATACAATGGTTTGATGTGGGCTTGGGGATACAACTCATGGAATCGCACGATCAATTGATTGAAAAGTAAACTATCATTGATATCAATGGCGATTTCTAGCTCCCCTTTGGTGGGAATGTCATTGCGCTGGCCTTTGTGTTCCATGTCGATACAAGACGTAAGTGCCACGAAAAACACGCCAAGTATAAACCAAGACCTAATCCGCGACTGAAACCCATCCATTTTCGTCCTACCCAATTTCATGAAGCTTCGTTGTTCTTCTTGTATAACAAATAGCCGTTCACGGCCCTAAAACCACCCCATATGACAAGGAATACCACGATGGGTGTAGACCCATACCCCATAACATCAATGTTGCCTTTCGAATAAAAGACTACCGCGAACGACCAAAAGGCCAGGGCAGATATCCAATGGTACCAGTGATTGGTTCTAAACATGGTACAAAAATAAACGAAAAGGGGCCGACAATGTTTTGTCGGCCCCTCAATTCATTTGTAGGTTTAACCTAAAATTATTTTACCATCATGGTTTTGCTTACACTGCTACCACCTGCGATGAGGGTGTAGGTATAAACACCGGTCGACAAACCTTCTGCAGTAATGGTCAACTCGTGGTTGCCTTTATACAAGTTGCTGTGGGTTTGGGTTTTCACCAAAGCACCCATGGCATTGCGTACTTCAACTTTGATATCACCAGGTTTGGTCAAGTAAACCAACACGTTGGTTGAGTTGCTGAATGGGTTTGGATAGTTTTGGTTTACCACCATTACTTCACCGGTGTTGGGTTTTTCCACGTTTACACCGTACAACATACCGATGTTACCATTCAAAATTTCAGTCACTGGGATGGCTTGGTAATTGATCAAGTTCAAAACTACTGGGTGGTTACCGAACGCACCTGAGTTGTTTTGCAAGTTCGTTCCAGCGATTTCATCTTGCTGCCAAGTCATGTGCAAGAAGCCGTTGGCTACGCGACAGGTAGACGCAAAATCATCTTCTCTTCCCAAAACTTGGGTCACGTTTTGTGGCAAGCTCCAAGTAGCACCGCCATCGGTAGAGTATACCACCCCGATATCACGGAAGTTGGCACCCAAATCAGAAATATCCTGCTCAATGGGAACACTGAACAAGCAATACAA
>JBJTNN010000285.1:0-10873 GCA_046074125.1 Bacteroidota bacterium | reverse complement strand
TTGGATGGGTGGTGTTGGTTTTTGTGGCTTGCACAGAAAAACAGCCCGCTACCTCTGTCGGCGGCAAGGATGAATTTGTGGAATTTGCGCAAGAAGAAATTGCGTGGTTGCAAAAATCGCAACCGGGTTTGCGCAAAACGGTGAGCAAGGGCGATGAGGTAACCACCGAAACCGTGGATTCTTTGGACTGGGCCAACGAGTTGGAGTGGGTAACCACTTGGTCATTGTCGGAAGCGTCGAAGAAATATAAGTACGACGAAACGATCGACTCAGCGGGTGCATTGAAAATTGTGCGTTACAATGCCCAAGATACGGCGGCGGAGTTGCAAGAGTTGATGGTGAACTACCGAAAAAATCGCATTCAATTGATGCAATGGACCATCAAGCAGCGGAGTTGGTATATGGACCGCGATGTGCGCGTGTCGTTTCAGCCGCGTCAGGGCTATGGGATCAACGTTGCTGAAAATGCGGTATGGTCTTCCCCGAATTCTTATGAAATTTTTGCCGAAATTGGCCATCGTTAACATCGAACAGTAACCGAAAAGGGTCGCATGAATATTTTAAACTACATCAACGGCGAATACACTGCCTCTCACACAGGGGCTGTTTTGGATAATTACAATCCGTCTAACGGAAAAGTATACGGTAACATGCCCAATTCGGATTCGGGGGATGTGGCTCGGGCCTATTCGGCGGCGGCGGATGCTTTTCCCGGATGGAGCAATACCCCCGCGGAGGAGCGTTTTAAAATCTTGAACGCCATCGCTGAGGGCATAGACAATTTGCGGGATACGCTGGCGTTGGCCGAGAGTACGGACCAAGGGAAGCCATTGTGGTTGGCCAAAAACGAAATGATTCGTGCCGCACAGAATTTTCGGTTTTTCGCTACGGCGGCGATGCAGTTTGCCAGCGAAAGTCACGCCATGGAAAATCGCGCGATCAATTACACGCTGCGAACGCCCATTGGGGTGGTGGGGTGCATCAGTCCGTGGAATTTGCCTTTGTATTTGTTTACGTGGAAAGTGGCGCCAGCTTTGGCTGCGGGAAACTGTGTAATCGCCAAACCCAGTGAGTTTACCCCGGTAACTGCGGCTATGCTGGGTGAAATTTGCACAGCGGCGGGGTTGCCCAAAGGGGTGTTGAATATCGTTCATGGTTTGGGGTCGTCGGTGGGACAAGCCATCGTAGAGCATCCCAACATCAAGGCGATATCGTTTACAGGAGGCACAGCAACGGGCAAGCACATTTCCGGTGTGGCAGGACCGATGTTCAAGAAGGTGAGTTTGGAGTTGGGTGGAAAGAATCCCAACATCATTTTCGCCGATGCTGATTTGGAGAAAGCGATCAAAACCACGGTGAACAGTTCGTTCATGAACCAGGGTGAGATTTGCTTGTGTGGCAGTCGGGTATTTGTTGAGCGCTCGGTGTATGAGCAAGTGAAAAACGCTTTGGTGCAAGCGGTGGCGGAGATGAAGGTGGGTGATCCGCTCGATTCACAGACCCGGGTGGGTGCCATCGTTTCGAAACCCCATTACGAGAAGGTGTTGGGGTATATCGAACTGGCCAAGACAGAGGGCGCAACCGTTTTGTGCGGTGGGACAGCCTTACATCCTGAGGGGTTGGAAGGGGGCTATTATATTGCTCCTACCATTTTGGAGGGGTTGAGTGCTTCGGCGCGATGCAATACCGAAGAGATTTTTGGTCCGGTCATCAGCATCATGCCCTTTGATACAGAAGAGGAGGTTTTGGCGATGGCGAATGCTACAGAATACGGTCTTGCGGCAACGGTTTGGACCGAGCATTTGACGCGGGCGCATCGGGTTGCGGCCCAATTGCAGATGGGGATTGTTTGGGTGAATTGCTGGTTGCTGCGTGATTTGCGTACGCCTTTTGGTGGGGTAAAAAGCAGTGGCGTAGGCAGGGAGGGCGGCTGGGAGGCCATGCGCTTCTTTACTGAGCCCAAGAATGTTTGTATCGCATTGTAAGGTGTGACCTAGGGCGGGTTGCCTATCTTTGTGCCATGTTTGATAATACGGATCGCACAGAAATTGGTGCTTTGGGCGAGTTTGGCCTCATTCAACACTTGTCGCAACATTTCGAGAACAAGCATTCAAAAACGGTTAAGGGCATTGGCGATGATTGTGCTGTGATTGATCAGGGCGATCATTATTCGTTGGTGTCGACCGATATTTTGTTGGAAGGTGTTCATTTCGATTTGAGTTTTCATCCGTTGAAACATTTGGGATACAAAGCGATTACGGTAGCGGTTAGCGATATATACGCGATGAATGGGATGGCAGAGCAGGTGATGGTGGGATTGGGGCTGAGCAATCGATTTTCGTTGGAGGCGGTGGAGGAGTTGTATGCAGGCATGCAGATTGCTTGCGAACAGTATGGGGTGGATTTGGTGGGTGGAGATACCACGAGTTCTAGGAGTGGATTGGTGCTGTCGTTAACAGCAATAGGCAGAGTGCCCAAAGACAGGGTGGTGTACCGCGGTGGCGCAAAGCCCGGTGATTTGTTGGTGGTGAGTGGTGATTTGGGGGGAGCCTACATGGGATTGCAGATTTTGGAGCGAGAAAAGCGCGTATTTATGGAAGTCCCAAACATGCAGCCCGATTTGGAACAGTATGATTATATCGTGGGCCGACAGCTGAAAGCGGAGGCCCGCAAAGACGTGGTTGAATTGTTGAAGATTTTGGATGTTAAGCCCAGCAGCATGATGGATGTGAGCGATGGCGTTGCCTCTGAATTGTACCACATGGCCAAAGCCAACGGGTATGGTTTTCATGTGTATGAGGAAAAATTGCCCATTGATCCCCAAACCTTGGATACGGCTTTGTCGTTTGATTTGAACCCTAGCGTGGTGGCATTGAATGGCGGTGAGGATTATGAATTGCTGTTTACAGTGGCCCAAAGCGACTATGAAAAAATCAAAACTATGCCCGATTTCACCGTGATAGGGTATGTAACCGACGTGACATCGAAGAACATGTTGCTGACAAAATCGGGTAATCAATTCGAGATCAAGGCCCAAGGTTGGCCAGAATCGCAAAAAGATTAATTCTTTTGGCGTTTTTCGCCAAGGCTTTTCGTGTTAGCGTCGTATTTTTGCCGCATGTTTCGTTCGCATACTTGTGGTGAATTGCGCTTGTCGCACGTTGGTAGTACTGTAACGCTGTCGGGCTGGGTTGCCCGTGTGCGTTTGTTGGGATCTATGGCGTTTGTTGATTTGCGAGATCGATATGGAATTACCCAATTGTCGTTCAACGAGGCGTACAGTGCCGACATGCTCGCCAAAGCGGGCGAGTTGGGTCGAGAGTTTGTGGTGAAAGTTACGGGAACCGTGGCTGAGCGGGAGTCTAAAAATCCGCAGATGGCCACAGGTGAAATAGAAATCATCGTATCGGATTTGGTGGTATTGAATCAGGCCAAGACACCGCCGTTTACCATAGAAAATGAGACCGATGGTGGGGATGACATTCGCATGCAATATCGTTATTTGGATTTGCGCAGGGATCCAGTGAGGGCGAATTTGGAATTGCGCCATCGGTTGGCTCAACAGATTCGTAACTACTTGAGTGAAGCGTCGTTTTTGGAAGTAGAAACCCCCGTATTGATTAAAAGTACACCGGAAGGGGCCCGTGATTTTGTGGTTCCTTCAAGATTGAATCCCGGTCAGTGGTATGCTTTGCCACAGAGTCCGCAAACGTTTAAGCAGTTGCTTATGGTGAGTGGATTTGATAAATATTTTCAGATTGTGAAGTGTTTTCGGGATGAGGATTTGCGGGCCGACAGGCAGCCGGAATTTACACAGATCGACTGTGAAATGAGTTTTGTGGAGCGTGAAGACATTCTTCAAACCTTTGAAGGCTTGGCCAAGCATTTGTTTGAGAAGGAAAAAGGTTTGGTATTTGGGGATTTTCCTCGCATGAATTATGCCGATGCCATGCGTTGGTATGGTTGTGATAAGCCCGATATCCGTTTTGACATGCGATTTGTTGAATTGAAGTCGCCTGAAACGTCCGTTGATTTGGTGGGCGGAAAGGATTTTGTGGTGTTTGATTCTGTGGATTCTGTCATTGGTATTTGTGCGAAAGGGGCTGGCAATTACACCCGCAAGCAGTTGGATGGTTTAACGGAATTTGTAAAACGTCCGCAAATTGGCGCCAAGGGATTGGTTTGGTGTAGGATTGAAGCCGATGGTTCGGCCAAGAGTTCGGTAGATAAATTCTATGATGCCACTGCTTTGGAAGCTTGGAAACAAGCATTTGATGCGGAGCCTGGCGATTTGATATTGTTGTTGGCCGGTGAGTTGCACAAGACCCGCAAGCAATTGAATGAATTGCGGTTGTTGATGGGGACCGAGCTTGGATTGCGCGATCCTTTCAACTACAAACCATTGTGGGTGTTGGATTTTCCGCTGTTGGAGCACGACGAAGAAAGCGGTCGTTGGCATGCGATGCACCACCCATTCACCAGTCCATTGCCGCAGGATATTGAATTGATGCACACAGACCCGGGCAAAGTGCGGGCCGATGCCTATGATTTGGTGATCAATGGTGTTGAGATCGGCGGGGGATCCATTCGGATTTTCGACCGCGGGTTGCAGTCTCGCATGTTTGATTTGTTGGGCTTTAGCAAAGAGGAGGCGCAATCACAGTTTGGGTTCTTGATGAACGCATTTGAATATGGCGCTCCTCCACACGGTGGATTGGCCTTTGGGTTTGACCGACTTTGCAGTTTGTTCGGCGGTTCAGAGAGTATTCGTGATTACATTGCATTCCCCAAGAACAACAGTGGTAGGGATGTGATGATCGATGCGCCCAGTGCCATCGATGCGAAACAACTCAAAGAGTTGGGTTTGTGATTTTTTAATCAACTTGTGGGCGGTAGCAGAAGAAACTGTTCGGCCGCATTGTGAGAGGGCAACCCTGTCTGATGCGTGATTAATGAAAGGATGGATTGGGGGGTATTAATTCTGCAGGATCGACATTACATGCGGGGCGAAGATGTAAAGCCCTACAATGATGGCAACGATACTGGCGGAGAGGGTAGCACCCGCGGCCATGTCTTTGGCACGACCAATCATGGGGTGTTTGTCGGGGTGTAAATGATCAATGGTTGTTTCCAGTGCGGTATTAAGTCCTTCCGAAACAAATACCAACCCCATGGCACACCACAGTATGGCCCATTCAAAGCGGTTGAGGTGTTCGCCCCAGGCATCGAGGGAAAATCCGGCGATGTTCACTGTGAGGCAAACAAAGCCCATGATTCTAAAATTCCTTTCGGTACTCAAAAGTAGCCAAAGGCCATTGAGTGCATAGCGGAACGATTGGTAGAATTTCAACATGTTCGGTTGTAGCAATGGTTCAAGTACAACGAAGGCTGTTCATTATCCCGATGGGTGGATTTAACGGGGTTGTGGCGGCTTTGAGGACTTAGAAGGTATTGATTTTGATGCGTTTTTCGATTTCTTCCACGTCGTGGCGGAATTTTTTATCGGTTTCGATCAAATCGTTCACTGTCTGACAGGCGTGAATCACCGTAGAGTGGTCGCGACCGCCGAAGAAGATACCAATATTTTTCAGGGAGGCTTTTGTCAAGTCTTTGGTGAAATACATGGCGATTTGGCGGGCTTGCACGATTTCGCGTTTGCGCGTTTTTGATTTTACGGCTTCAACGGGGATGTTGTAGAAGTCACACACCAATTTTTGGATGTATTCAATGCTGATTTCACGGGTAGAATTCTTCACAAAATTCTTCACGATTTGCTTGGCCAGGTTAAGGTCGAGCTGTTTGCGTGTAAGACTCGCTTGTGCCAGCAATGAAATGAGGGCGCCTTCCAATTCTCTTACGTTGGTATCGATGTTGTGGGCGAGGTATTCAACCACGTCACGATTGAGCGTGATGCCATCTTGATACATTTTGTTTTCAAGTATGGATACGCGTGTATCGAAATCGGGGGTGTTGAGATCGGCGCTGAGGCCCCATTTGAATCTGGAGAGCAGGCGCTCATCCATGTTCTTCAAATCTTTGGGAGCACGGTCACAGGTAAGGATGATTTGCTTGCCGTTTTGGTGCAGGTGGTTGAAGATTTGGAAGAATATCTCTTGGGTGCGTTCTTTTTTGGCAAAGAATTGCACATCGTCAACGATCAAAACATCGAGGTATTGGTAAAAATTGATGAATTGGTTGTTGTTACCTTGTTTGGCTGAGTCGATGAATTGGTTGATGAATTTTTCGGCACTCACAAAAACCACCACTTTTTGTTTGTGGGTTTGTTTGATGAGGTTTCCGATGGCGTGGGCGAGGTGGGTTTTCCCCAATCCGCATCCACCGAATACCATTAAGGGGTTGAAGGCGGTTCCACCAGGTTTTTGAGCGATGGCCAAGCCGGCATTGCGGGCCAATTTGTTGCAATCCCCTTCCACGAAGTTATCGAACGTGTAGCGGGGATTCAACTGACTGTCGATATTCATTCTCTTCAAACCGGGGATGATGAATGGGTTTTTGATGGGTGTGTCCATGTTGATGGGCATTCCTAACTCATTCTGAACCGATTTGGTAGAGTTACTGCCTGTGGGCAGGTTGATGGTGTAAGGCGTTGTATCGTGGCCTGGAGCAGAGGTTTCCACGATGATGTTGTATTCCAACTTGGCGGTTGGACCGATGACTTTTTTCAGTGTTTTGTGCAGCAATTGAACGTAGTGTTCTTCGAGCCACTCGTAAAAGAATTGGCTGGGAACTTGGATGGTCAACACTTTGTTGGCCAATTTGACCGCTTTGATGGGTTCAAACCAAGTTTTAAAACTCTGGGGTGTAACGTTGTCGCGAATAATGGTAAGGCATTCTTGCCAAGAAATTTCGTGTGCCTTTTTGTCTGTCATCTGTGTTTTTGCTCTAATTTGTTAATCCTTTGTTGGTATTTACTTGTAAGTGGTTGATTATGAGAGGCTGCATTTCTCGTCAACCGAAGTGCTAAGAAAAAGACAAAATTTGCAAAGTGCTAATTTTTTTCGCTTGTTTTTTAATTTTTTTTACTATGGAACAAGTTGGTATGGAAATCCTCCATTTTATGGTTCCCATTTTGTCGTTAAAACAACCGTTTATCCTTGGTGTTCACCGAATCTATTTCTCAGAATATCAGCAATTTCGCCCAGGGTGGCATAGGATTCCACACATTCGAGTATGAAGGGCATTAAATTGGCTTCGCCGGAAGCTGCTTCTGATAGATTTTTGATGCTAGTTTCAAATTTTTCTGCGTCTCTTTGGCTACGAATTCGGGCAATTTTTTCACTTTGTTGATGACGTATACTATCGTTGATTTTGAACGAAGGCATGGCCTCTGTTTCGTTGGAGGTAAATGCGTTTACGCCCACAACAATTTGTTCGCCATTTTCGATGGCTTTTTGAGCTTCGTAGCTACTTCGTGCGATTTGCTCTTGCATCCATCCAGATTCCACGGCAGAAACAGAACCTCCCATTTCATCGATGTGTTGGATCAGTTTCGTGGCTTCTGCTTCCAAAGTGTCGGTGAGGTGTTCTACATAATACGACCCCGCAAGTGGGTCAACGGTATGGGTTGCGCCGCTTTCATGGGCAATGATTTGTTGGGTTCTCAGGGCGATGCGGGCGGCTTTCTCTGTGGGGAGGTTGAGGGCTTCATCGTAACCATTGGTATGTAAACTTTGGGTTCCGCCCAAAACTGCGCTGAGTGCTTGAATGGTGACACGGGCGATGTTGTTCTCGGGTTGTTGCGCCGTGAGGGTAGATCCACCGGTTTGGGTATGGAAACGGAGCATCATGGCATCTGGGTTTGTGGCGCCCATATCCTTCATGATTTTGGCCCAGATTCTTCTGGCTGCGCGGAATTTTGCGGCTTCTTCGAAAAAATCGTTGTGGGCGTTAAAAAAGAAGCTGAGGCGTTTGCCGAAAACATTTACGTCCAGCCCTTTCTTCTTGGCGGCTTCTACATAGGCTTTTCCGTTGGCCAAGGTAAAGGCCAATTCTTGCACGGCGGTAGAACCGGCTTCACGGATGTGGTATCCGCTGATGGAAATGGTATTCCACCTTGGCAATTCGTTGCTGCACCACTCAAAAATATCGGTGATGAGGCGCATGCTAGGACGCACCGGGTAAATATAGGTGCCGCGTGCGGCATACTCTTTAAGGATGTCGTTTTGAATGGTACCCCCAATTTTGCTCAGGTCGGCCCCTTGTTTTTTCGCCAGGGCAACATACATCGCCAACAGGGTAGAAGCCGTGGCGTTGATGGTCATGCTGGTGGTGACGTCTTGCAATTGGATTCCTTTGAACAAGATTTCCATGTCGGCCAGTGAGTCAATGGCCACCCCAACTTTTCCGACTTCCCCTTCACTCATGGCATGGTCTGAGTCGTAGCCAATTTGGGTGGGAAGGTCGAAGGCCACGGAGAGTCCGGTGGTGCCTTGATTCAATAGGTAGTGATATCGCTCATTGGATGCTTCGGCGGTAGAGAATCCGGCGTATTGGCGCATGGTCCACAAGCGACCGCGATACATATCGGCTTTCACTCCACGGGTGTAGGGGAACTGTCCGGGCGTTTCGTGCTGCGATGATTGCTGTTCGTTAGGGCCGTATACGATGTCGATGGGCAAGCCGCTGTTGTTCTTTTTCTCGTTTGTCATTCCGCGATGCATTACTGTCCTAAAGTGAGTGCAATTTCATTTTTCATGAATTCCAAGCCACGGTCTTGGGGTTGGATTTCCATGGATTGGAGGTATTCGATCAGTTTTTGGCTTAGGTCAGCGGCAGTGGCATCCGCGGGCAGGCTGGCGGAGATGTTTTGAAACAGTTGGATGTGTTGTTCTTTGATGGCTTTTACCAAGGTCCACATTTGGGTGCTTACATAGATCTGCTGGGATACGTTGTAGCTATATTCTTCTTTGATGGCGTGGGTGGCGGCCGCGGCGAAGCCGCGGGCCGACTGTCCAGCTTGGGCATAACTCTGGATCAAAGCCGGAATACTCGTGCGCTCCAAAAACAAGGCAATGCGCTCGTAGGCCTGCAATTTTAGTGGTGTGAACGTATTTAAATTGGTCTTCAAGATTTCCGTCTTCACCAACTGGACACTGTTGGCTATGTGTTGCTTCATCATGTATTGGGCGGTGAAAAAAACCAACAACGCGGGCAATACAATCAAACAGAGAATAAAAATGGTGTCTGAGCCCGCGGGAAAGATCGCCATGGACGTGATTACAGCTTGGAATTCCATTCAACAAAGATACAAAGCGTTTATCGAGAAGTGTACCTACTTTCATCGCGCCGTTGTATTTTTGTAATTATGGAAACCGCAACACCTTCTGTAGAGACCGCGCCCGTTACGTTCACCACTTCTGCCTTGGAAGAATTGCATCGCTTGCAAGCCAACTTGGAATTGTCTGAAGATTCGTATTTGCGCATCGGCGTAAAAGGGGGTGGATGCTCGGGCATGAGCTATTTGTTGGCCTTTGACAAAAAGGAACAGGGCGATAATGAATATGAAGTAGAGGGGATCAAGATGGTCATGAACAAAGCCCATGTGATGTACGTTTTGGGGATGCAAGTTGACTGGGAAAATGGGTTGGCCAACCGCGGATTTTCGTTCAACAATCCCAACGCAACTTCTACCTGCGGCTGTGGTCAGTCGTTCTCGGCCTAAGGCGTGTCGTTATTCGCCGAAAATATCAAGCAGGGTTTGGGCTCAGTTAAGGCCCACGCTACCCGTGCTGTGATTACCTCCAGCATTATTGCCATTGGGATTGCCGCATTGGTGGGGATTCTTACCAGTATCAGTGCGATGCAAATCGCGGTGACAAAGACTTTCAGCAAGATGGGTTCTCAAAGTTACACCATCCGGGATGCATCGGGGGTTAGGCGGTTTGGGGAAGTGAGCGATAGCGAACCTGTAACCTTTGACCAGGCATGGGAATTTCAAAAGCGGATGGAAGCCCAAGGTGCGATGGTTGCTTTGCAAGTGAACGCCGATTTTACCGCCAAGGCCTCCTTTCAGTCGGCCGAAACCAACCCCAACGTGCGGGTGCTGGGTGTAGATGCCGATTACCTGAAAATCGCAAACTACGACCTAGCCTCGGGCAGGGCCTTTACCGATAATGAGGTGAATCATGCCGTTCCCGTGGTGGTGGTTGGACAAGAGATTGTAGACAAATTGTTTCCAGAATCGCAGCGAAAGGATCGGGCAATCAACCAAGTAATCGCGGTGAATGGAAAACCGTATCGGGTGGTTGGACAGTTGCAAGCCAAAGGCTCGAGCATGGGCATGAGTGGGGGTGACCGGGTGATTTTTTTGCCGGTGACGCGGGCGCGGCGCGACATGAAATTGGCCAGCGATAATTGCGTGATCACCGTGGCTGTGGATGCCGTGGTGGATTTGGATGCCAGCATGAGTGAGGCGTACAGCATGATGCGCAGAATCAAACGGTTGAAACCGGAGGATGAAGACAACTTTGTACTTCAACAAAGCAGTGCCATGGCCAAAGAGGCCCTGGAGAATATCAAAATGGTATCGGGCGTGGGCACAGTGATCGCCATCATTACCTTGTTGGGTGCGGCTGTGAGCTTGATGAATATCATGTTGGTATCGGTGACGGAGCGCACGAGAGAAATTGGACTTCGAAAGGCGTTGGGTGCCACGGCCAAGCAAATCAAGAATCAATTTTTGGTGGAGGCGGTGGTTATTTGTCAGATCGGCGGCTTGGGCGGCATCGTTCTGGGCCTTATCATTGGCAATTTGGTGGGTGCGGCCTTGGGTGCGGGCTTTGTGGCGCCTTGGGAATGGATGGTGTTGGCACTGGCGGTGTGCGTTTTTGTGGGCTTGGTGGCGGGATTGTAT
>JBJTNN010000284.1:0-4714 GCA_046074125.1 Bacteroidota bacterium | reverse complement strand
TGGGGGTAAGGGAAATCGCGGTAAATGACTAAATTCGCAACTCATGGAGATCCTATCGCAGTTGATTTTTGCCTTGATTTTGGGCGCAGGTATTTGGATGTTTGCTGGGCGTGTGCAGTTCATCCGCAGGAATATTTTGTTGGGGAAAGACGTTGATTTGTCGGACAATCCAGCGGCGCGATGGAAGCAGATGTTGTGGGTTGCGATGGGTCAGAGCAAGATGGTTAAACGTCCGGTCGCCGGATTTTTCCATATTTTGGTCTATGCGGGTTTTGTGTTGATCAACATTGAGGTGTTGGAGATATTGATAGACGGGTTATTTGGCACGCACCGCTTTTTTGCGCATTATTTGGGGTCGGTGTATGACGTAGCGATTGGTTTTTTCGAGATTTTGGCTTTTGGGGTATTGGTGGCATGTGTGGTGTTTTTGGCACGACGGTTTGTGACCAAGGTACCGCGTTTGCAGATGAGCGAATTGAAGGGTTGGCCGATGAAGGATGCCACGATTATTTTGGTGGTGGAGATTGTGTTGATGGGGGCATTGTTGAAGATGAATGCGGCGGAGCAGGCGTTGGTATTGAATGGT
Organism: Bacteroidota bacterium; assembly: GCA_046074125.1. GTDB lineage: Bacteria > Bacteroidota > Bacteroidia > NS11-12g > UBA955 > UBA955. Next base: position 4,128 of record JBJTNN010000284.1, on the reverse strand, counting down.
GCGATGGAGGGTCATGGCAGTTTCCCGATCAGTCAGTATTTGGTGGGATTTTTTGATGGATTTTCGAATGAGTCTTTGCATTTGATTGAGCGCATTTGTTGGTGGTTTCATTTTGTGGGGATCGTGGTGTTTTTGAATTATGTGCCTTACAGCAAGCATTGGCATATCATCATGAGTTTTCCGAATGTTTATTACACGCCGTTGAAGCCGAAGGGTTCTTTCGAGAACTTGGATTATGTGACTACGGAGGTAAAATTGATGATGGATCCGGCGGCGCAGCCGCCGGAGGGCTATGAACCGCCCAGCGGTTTTGGGGCCAAAGACGTGCAGGATTTGACTTGGAAAAATTTGATGGATGCCTACACATGCACGGAGTGCGGTCGATGCAGCAGCGTTTGTCCAGCCAACCAAACGGGTAAGTTGTTATCGCCCAGAAAGGTCATGATGGACACGCGCGACCGGTTAGAGGAGGTAGGAAATGGCATCGATGCCGCGAAAAAAGCGGGCACGCCGGTGGAGGGTCGGTTTGAGGATGGCAAGGATTTGCACAGCTATATTTCTGCTGAGGAACTGTGGGCCTGTACTACTTGCAATGCCTGCGCTGAGGCTTGTCCGGTCAACATCAATCCGGTGGATATTATCGTACAAATGCGACAGTATCAGGTGATGGAGAAGAGTGCGGCGCCGGGTGAGTTGAACAACATGTTCACCAATTTGGAGAACAACGGTGCGCCTTGGCAGTTCAATCAGATGGACAAAGCCAATTGGGTTCAGGGATAAGGGTTTTTAGGACTGTGTTGAACGGTTGGGTTGCGTTGACGGATGGGAAACGGGCTTAGCGGTTGGATATCTGTAAAAAAGGGGTGAATCCCTCGGAGTTTTGTCGTATTTTTGAGGGGCAATGAACACTATTCATTTATTATCTTTTTTGGGTGGTCAAGAAATGATTGTCCTTTTGGTGCTCGTTTTGTTGCTGTTCGGCGGCAAAAAGATTCCTGAGCTAATGCGCGGTTTGGGCCGTGGCGTAAGAGAATTTCAAGATGCCAAGAACAACGTTGGCAATGAGATTCGCAAGGGAATGAACGAGGAGCCAAAAGACAACAAGGAGTAATCTTGAAGCACTACAGCCGGATTTCATCAATTCGGGAAGACCTGAATGCGGGCCACATTTCATGTGTGTCCATGGTAGAGTATTACCTAAAGAATATTGAATCCCAGCAGCATTTGAATGCGTTTTTGGAGGTTTGGGGCGACGAGGCCATCGAACGAGCCAAGGGCATCGATGAGAAAGTAAAAGCAGGCACTGCAGGTCGATTGGCTGGCTGTGTGATTGCTTTGAAAGACGTGTTGGCGTACAAGGATCACCGGGTGGGATCTTCTTCCAAGATATTGGAGGGGTTCACATCGATTTATTCTGCCACCGTGGTTCAGCGATTGTTGGATGAAGACGCGATTTTTATTGGTCGTACCAACTGCGATGAATTTGCGATGGGTGCGAGCAATGAGAATAGCGCGTTTGGTCCGGTATTGAATGCTGTGGATCATACCCGCGTACCGGGTGGTTCATCGGGCGGAAGTGCGGTGGCTGTTCAGGCGAAGATGGCTCATGCTGCTTTGGGCAGCGATACGGGTGGATCAATTAGGCAGCCGGCAGCGTTTACGGGAATTTATGGTTTGAAACCTACGTATGGTTTGATATCTCGTTGGGGTCTTTTGGCTTATGCATCGAGTTTTGACCAGGTTGGACCCATGACGCAGAGTTTGGAAGACGCGGTGTTGTTGACGGAGATCATGGCAGGTCCGGACGGACAGGATGCCACGGTATATCAACAAGCTGCGCCAAAATATGACATGCCCAAAGCGCCGGCAAAAGCAAAATTTGCGGTGATGAAGCAGGCGTTGTCTGAGGACGGCATTGATGCGGAAGTGCGGGGCATGATGCTTTCGTTGATTGGCAAATTGGAGGCGGCGGGCCATGAGGTGACCTATTTCGATTTTCCTTTGTTGGATTATATGGTTCCGGCCTATTACGTGTTGACTACGGCTGAGGCATCGAGCAATTTGTCGCGTTATTCCGGCATGTTGTACGGCAAGCGCAGTGAATCGGCCCATGATTTGGAGTCGACCTATACTCTGTCGAGAACGGAAGGATTTGGCGAAGAGGTGAAGCGCAGGATCATGTTGGGCACATTTGTGTTGAGCAGTGATCAGTACGATGCGTATTACGATAAAGCCCAGCGGGTGCGTCAGGTGATTCGCACGGAAACGGAAAAAGTGTTGGCGGGTGTGGATGCGATTTTATTGCCTACAACGAGTACGCCGGCGTTCAAGTTGGGTGAGAAGGCGGCCAATCCTGTGGCGATGTACATGGCGGATTTGTTGACGGTTCAGGCCAATTTGGCGGGCAACCCGGCGATTTCTATTCCAGCGGGGACCACAGAAGCGGGCTTGCCGATGGGGGTTCAGTTGATGACGGGTTTGTTGGAAGAGAAAGCCCTTTTTGATTTATCGAAATTGTTGGAAGAAACGTTGGGATGAGTTTGAGAATTCGCATCTTCATAGTGTGGGTAATGGTATGTGGTTTGGCCATCGGTCAGAACGATGTGCAGTTGCGACTAAAAACGCTGGAAGTAAGGGGTTTGCCATTTTTTTACAACAGCGATATTGAGCAGACCATTGCCGATTGGTTGAAGAATGAAAACGAAAGCACTTCTATTTTTTATGGGAGGATGCAATATTACAGCGAGCAGATTGATCGCACGGCGGTGAAGTATGGGTTGCCTTGGTTTGTGAAATACATTCCGGCCGGTAGTTCGGGGTATGAGCCCAGGTACCGCGATGAGAGCGGTGCTTCTGGCATGTGGCCGTTGAGTTATACGATTGGTAAGAAGTACAATTTACGTCAGACCGCCCTTTTTGACGAGCGCAGAGACCCAGAGAAATCCACGGAGGCGGCGTGTTTGTATTTGCGCGATTTGTATGTGATTTATGGCGATTGGTTGAAGGTAATTACAGCGTTTCACATTGGTCCTATCCGGTTGAATCAAGTGATTCACGAGATTGGTGGCGACCTTGATTTTGCCCATATTTACGAAGCTTTGGAGCCTCAGGAGCGGTTGCCAGTGATTCAGTTTTACGCGGCGGTAGCAGTGTTGCACCATGCTCAGCAGTACGGTATTAGGCCAATTGAGGTAGAACTAACCAATGCGTCAAATGTTTCTTCAATTAATCGCGTTTTACCGTTTACTATACTAAACGAAAAAATAGGTGTGAGTTTATCAGATTTACGAAACTTAAATCCTGAATTTCGTGCGGATGCAGTGCCATATTTGGGTGAAACATGTGTGTTTAGATTGCCGGAGAAATACGCTGAGATCTATGAAAAAAAGAGAGACTCTCTGTCTATTTGGATCGATAGTAAACCTCTTATAACACAACAAATCATTAAGGTTGACACTGTTTTGGTCAGTGATGGCGATTCAGCTGTGCCCGTTGTGGTTTCCAAAAATGATCGGTCTATCACCGATTCTACAGGTGTAACTCCTCCGCTTCCAAAAACGGTATTGAGTAATTCCAATGATATCAAAGTTTGGGTTTATTATAAAGTCAAACCGGGAGATGCCGTTTACACGTTGAGTGATATCTTTGATTGTACACCGGAGCAATTGAAATCTTGGAATCATTTGCACAACAATCAGTTGAATGTGGGAACACTTTTGAAATTCTATGTTCCGGTAAATCGGAAAAACTATTACATTAAGTTGAATTCATTCACCATTGCTCAGAAGCGCAACATTGCCGGGGCTGACTGATGAAACGCTTGTTACTATTTTTATGGTTGATTGCGGTTGGTGGTGCTTTGCGTTCGCAGAGTGCAACGGTTTGTGCATTCACGCCTGAGCCGGTGGTGGTGGATGGTTTGTTGAATGAGTCGGTATGGCAAAAAGCGCCATCCTTGGGCTACAAGGTAGATGAGCGCGGTAGATTTGTTTGGCAGCGGGATGCCTCCATTGATCGGTTTATTCAGCAGTATCCTTACGATACATCGCGGTCTGAGACGCAAACGCGGTTTGCGATGGCGTTTGACGAAAAATACTTGTACGCAGTTTTCATTTGTGAAAATCGCCA
>JBJTNN010000283.1:0-4712 GCA_046074125.1 Bacteroidota bacterium | reverse complement strand
TTTGTCCGTCATGATGGTCGCAGGATTGCTGTTAATCAGCGAAACTTTGATGCCTTCTTCGCGGATACTGCGGGCTGCCTGTGATCCAGAATAGTCAAATTCACAAGCTTGACCAATGATAATCGGTCCACTGCCGATGATGAGTACGTGTTTGATTGAGGGGTCCTTTGGCATGATTCCAAAAATTGTACAAATTTAGGGCATCCAAACGGTAAAAGGCGCTTACTTTTCCACGAATTGCGATAATCTTGCAAAAAGAGGGGACTAGGCCAATAACAACGGGAGAATTAAATACTCCAAGAAGAACAGCCCCCAATAGAACAAATAAAATCGTTTGATACTATCGGCCGATTGCAAATCTACGCGAGAAGACCTACCCCAGAAAAGGATGAGTAGAATGAGATGAACGAGTGCCGCAGTGATATGAACATCGATTAGAATCCAAAATAGACTGAGTATTAAGTACGACAAACCCACGAGCCATTTCCCGGCAGACAGTGCTTTTTGTCGACTCCAAACCAATGCCAAAGTTTTAAACCCATGGATTTGATCGCCTTGGGTATCTGGGATGTCCTTGAACCAAGCAATGCCCAGACTGAAAGCCGTGATAAAAACGGTCAACGGCAACAACCATGGAAGCGCAACCACGGGCCAATCGAATAGTAAAGTAGCAAAATGGATCGAGATGCCAACGTTGATGAGCGGACCTCGAACCAAGGCAATTGCGGAGGCTGCCCAAACATGATGTCGTTTAAATTGGATGGGCGGCAGCGAATACATCGCACCAATGGCGGCAATGACTGTGATTACAAGGCCCAAGAAAGGCTGAATCATCCACGAACCAAAAACAGCCATCAGGCCGCTAACGATAACAATGGTTTTACCTTGACTAAGTGAGAGTTCCCCGGAAGCGAGGGGTAGATGGGGCTTGTTGATTTTATCCAGTTCTACATCAACAATTTGATTGAGCCCAGTGATAAAAATGTTACAGGCCAAACATACTGATAGGGTTGGAAGTAAAATGGATACAAAGCCTGTGATTGCCGCGTTGGCAACGGGAATAAATCCAACGACACGTGCGGTTTGATTGGGTGATATGAGCGATCGAGTGAGGATTTCTATCCCTTTAACGGGAAGCCCTGGGGTGCAAAAAATGAGCAAAAACAGGATGGCAGTAATGCTTATGCTTGAGCCAATGAGGGTGTGGGGTCGCGAAAATCGCCAAATCAAGGAAAGCATCCGTCAAAGTAACAACGAATCAAATGAATTTGTGTTACTTTGATCAATGGACAATCCCAATTCAATTTTGCTGTGGTGTATCGTCGCAATTGTTTTGGTCGTTGGTGTGGTAGTAACGTTGGAGAAAAGGCGTCCTCAGTGGCAATTTTACTTGAGGAAAAGTTTGCACATTGTGGTGATTTTCGTTGCCGCGTTTGCTTCGGTTAACATAGAATCATGGTTGCTGCCCTTGATGTCTTGGGTGGCTTCTTTTGCCTTGTGGTTTGCAATAAAGCGCGGTTGGTTTGAGGAGATTGTGGCGGGTGAGCAATCGAGAAAACCTTGGGGCATGGTTTATTTTTCCTTGGTCTTTGCCTTGTTGACCTCACTGCCCTTTTTTTTGGAAGGATTGAGCACTCAACAAAACCTCTTGCTGCGATGGATGAATGGTTGGGCATTCTGCACGTTGGCTTGGGCCGATGGTTTGGCGGGAATGTTGGGCCGATGGTGGTCGTCTTCATTGAGCCATCGTTCTAAATGGATTTTTACGCTAGAATCGGAGCGAAAATCTTGGTTGGGATTTGTTGTTTTTTGGTGGGTTTCGGTTTTGATAGGGGGGGTGATGTTGTGGGGATTGGGACGGGTAATTCCGGATGCACATTGGGTTGGAGCGGTTGATTGGCCTCAGCTCGTTGTGTTTGGTTTTGTTGTGGCGATGGTAGAAATGATCTCTGGCAAAGGCTCAGATAACCTATTTGTTGTATTGGCTGTTTGGCTATTTTCCGGAGCCATATTCATGGGATTGTTGGGCAAACCACAGGCATTTTTTCTTCAAGGTACTGGGTTTTTGATTGTTTATTTGTTGCTTTCTGTCTTTGTGGCCATTGGGCTTTATAAATGGCGAGTTTTGGATAATACCGGCGCCGTAATGGCTTGGATTTTGGCGTTTGTTGTGGTGATAATGGCGGGGTGGTCACTCTGGCCGCTGATTGTTTTCTTGGGTCTGGCGAGTTGGGTTGGAAGGTCAAGAAAAAAGGACGCAAGTTCTATTTCAGGAGATTCAAAAGATGGAAAACCCCGTGATCGTTGGCAGGTATTGGCCAATGGTGGATTGTATATGGGGTGTGCTGTGATGGTGTACATTGCAGAAATGGATGTGGCTGAAATTTTCGGTTGCTCCTTTGGTTCTGGCTTCGGGGAAAAGTGTAAGTTGTTGGCATTGTTCACCCTATCGGCGAGTTGTGCCGATACTTTGAGCAGTGAAGTGGGTCAATGGCTGGGCGGTGAGCCTCGAAGTATAATTAGCGGTAGACGACTGTCGAAAGGAGTTTCTGGCGGTGTAACGATGGCCGGTTTCATGGGGGCGTTTTTGGGTTCGCTGGCCATTGCAATGTGTGGTTTTCTCATGGATTGGATAGAACTGCGACAAACCTATCACTGGGGTCAGTGGCAAATTTTTATTTCGATTGTCGGTTTTGGGCTGCTCGGCACGTTGATAGACAGTGTAATGGGTGATCTATTTCAGCGTAAATATATCAGGTTGGGTGGTGTTTTGTCCGATGTCCCTGACAAAGAAACTGGAGCAATTGCAAAAGGTTTTTATTGGATGACTAACGACACTGTGAACGCGGTTACTGGCATACTTACATTGTTGCTTGGGGGTCTTTACCTCTTTTAGGGATTGATTTCATTGAGTTTTGGGGGAATTGGATAAAATTGGTGTATCAGGCAACTGACACTTAAACTTCAACGTCAAGTGTAGTGAAAAGTATACAAAAAGAGGACCTCAAAATGAAGAAGTTCAACAAAACCACCAACATTCCATACTTTTGTAATGTGTGGAAGTGTGATTTGATAAAAATTACCTACGCCAACTTATTAGAAAAAGAATCTATGATGAATAATAGAATTAAGGGTTTTAGCCTGTTCTTATTAACGGCGCTGATGACTGTATCTCAATCACTTTCAGCCCAAACAATTAGCAGTAATTTGTCGTTTAGTCTAAAATCTGGAAATGTATTTCCGGTCGACAATAACAACTGTGGTGTTGCAGCGCCAACGGCCTATTTTGTAGCGGTTGAAGCTTATAATTCAGGTTCTTCTGAAATTAATGTGGGCTCTTTAACCTTGGACTCTGTGCCAACGGGTTGGCAGATCAAAGGACCATTGAATGGAAAATATCAGATAGGAAAATTGGCGGCTGGACAAAAAAAGACCGCCTTTTTTTATGTTCATGCCAATTGTGCTGACAAGGGGACAACCAAAGGCATTCGGTTCACGGCTGACAACAGTACGAATTATCAAAGGTATAGACCTTCTTTAAATGTGGTTGGTGTTTTAACCACTGCATCGGCAGGTTCAATGAAGAGCAAGGTGAGTTCACTTCGGGTGCTGGGCGCCTACATCATGGATACTGTAACCTTCTCATTTCAGGGCTTTAATATTGGTGCTGAAATGTTATTTTCGCCCAGTACATTGGTTTCCTTTAAATCAAATTTACTCAGACTAGAAAAAGTTAAAGTTGTGTCAGCGGCGTCAAGTATCGGCGTGGTAACTGGAGACGAGGATTTATTATATTTCAATGCAGGCTTCAATGCTTCAGGCTCGACCAATTATGATATCAGTGTTTTGTTTAAGTGGAAAATTGTTGGCTTAGGAGATTCAACGCTTTTGGTGCCATTATCTGCGAATCAACAAGGGGGTTCAAATATCAAAGGGAAAGTTGGAGATTCATTATCAAATCTCACTTCAACTCCAGTAGTGCTTGCCAAATGGATATCTATGATTCCGGGTACGAATGCAATTACTGTAACCAAAACCTGTAATAAATCGGTTTACACTGCGGGGGATACATTAACTTATAATGTTGCTCTAAAAAACAGTTCAGCGGCGGATGTAATGGTTGATCGTATAGTAGATACTTTGCCTAGTGGATTGTCGTTTATAGATATTGCGTCAACGTCAGACTATGTCTCTTCTGATTTTTCTACAATGCCCAGTGCGGGTGCAACAGGAAATTTACTGTTTGATGGTGGCAATACCAATCCAAGCACTGGAGCGATATCTATTTTTGTACCTGCCAACAGTACCAAGGTATTGAAATTGAGATACAAGGTGGCTGTAGGAACCACTGGGACATTAACCAACAAAGCAGCGGCCTATGTATCTACGACAAGATTGGATACGGGTTATGCCAATGTATATCAATACGGTCCTCCAGTGGCCACGTTAAAATCTAAATCAAATGTAAAATGTAAGGGCGGCAATGATGGATCTTTTGAAGTTAAGGTTACCAACGGAATGCCAACTTACAGGTATAGCATTTACGGAGGGTCGCCATATCAATATTCTCCCGTATTTAACAATTTACCCGCTGCGAATTATGTTGTAACTGTAACAGATTCTGCAGGTCAAACCGATACCGTTCAAATTACAATTGCGGAGCCTGCAGTTTTAAATTTGGCAGTTTCATCAAAAACGAACGTTTCATGTAA
>JBJTNN010000282.1:0-14038 GCA_046074125.1 Bacteroidota bacterium | reverse complement strand
GCTGTCCATACTTTGGACGGGTCAACCATCGACCAATAAACGGCCGCAGCCATCGCTACCGAGAACAACGCCACCGTAAACCATTGACTGGCCCGATGCACATAATCGTTCTCTACCCCCGCTTTGACATCGTCGGATTTTTGCTTGGATTTGTTCCAGAGCGATACCAGATAACCTTGCGACATCGACTTCTCAGCCACTACGCGAATACTGCCCGCCAACTGTCGGCCACCCGCATACAACCACTCCCCCGCTTTCACCGTAACGGGCTTACTTTCCCCAGTAACAAAACTGTAATCGATGTGGGCTTCGCCGTAGGCCAAACGGGCATCCACCGGAATCAATTCTTGGTTGTGGATGATCAACTCATCGCCTTGTTGAATCTCTGTGAGGGGCAAACTCACTGCCCGCCCCTCTTTCCAAACAGAGGCACTTAAAGGAAAATAGGAGGAATAATCTCGATCAAAGGAAATGCGTTGATAGGTTTTGTCTTGCAGGTATCGGCCCAACAGCATAAAAAAAACAATGCCACTGAGCGAATCAAAATAGCCGGGCCCGATGTGGTTGGCAACTTCGTACAAACTGCGTCCCAGCGTAATCAGCATCGCCAGCACAATGGGCAAATCGATGGTGAGGTATCGCTTTTTGAGTCCACCCCAAGCCAGCGAATAAAACTCTTGGGCACTGTAGAGCATTACTGGCACAATCAACACCAGGTTGAGGAGGGTAAAATAGGATTTCAATCCATCCAAATCCTCGCTGCCCCATTCCAAATATTCAGGAAAACTCAACAGCATGATGTTGCCAAAGCAAAATCCCGCCACGCCCAATCGGAAGAGTCGCTGTTTGGCTTCACCAGTGAGTTTGCCCCGGTTATTCGAGGGGGTGTTGCCCTGCAAGTCGCTCAAACTGAAATAGGGCTCGTAACCTATGCCCGCCAGAAACTGAGCAATCTTTCTGGCCGAGGTTACTGCAGGATCGAATGAAACAGTGAGGTTTTTCTTCGAGAATTGTAATTCAGCCGCTTTAATCCCTGCGACAAGCTTGTGCAAATTTTCCAGAAGGTACACGCAAGAACTGCAGTGCACTTGGGGGAGGTAATACCGGATGTGGCATTCCGATTCACTTTGAAAAACCAACAAGCGTTGCACGATTTCTTGATTGTCGAGAAAGGCAAATTTGTGCGATTGTTCTTTGGCGGAGGCCTCTAAACCCAGGGCTTGATTGCCCGCTGGTGCGTCGCTCAGATCATAATACTGACATAGGCCATTTTGCTCCAAAAGGGCATAGACCGATTTGCAACCATCGCAGCAAAAATCTTTGCTGTTGTACTGAATTACCCGGCGGGTGGTTGTACCGCAGTGATAACAAACATGGGAATCCGAAGCCACTTCAGCCATGGTTGCAAGTTGCGTTAATCAAGGCGCCCAAACCATGACGGCCAAAAGGGCAAAACATGATTTATGTCATAGCAACCAAAGAAGCAGCGCGGTGTCGATGATGAGTCTGTACAAGCGAAATGGCCGCACGGGGTTGGGCAAAATGAGCATGGCTCCATATAGGAGTAGTAAGGCGGGCAGACCCCAGCTCCGCTGGGCTTGCCCGCCCCATAAAACCATCAACGCAATCGAAACCACCGCCATCCAAAACATCATCCAACGCCGGTCTACCGACCGCCAAACATTGGTGGACATCGAAACCCCATCCTTGTCCTGCTCAAACCACTGCATCACCCAAACATTGAAAACAAAAACGAGCACCCCCTGTCGCCACAATGGCTCACCCCAAGGTTCCAACACATCCCAAAACAAGGCAGAAGCGAAGGTGATGGCAATGAAACACGGACCCAAAATAGCCGCCATTTTTCCGCCCAACCAACGCACCAACAAATACCCCATCCCACCCAACACAACCCAACGAAAAGCACAGAATAAAAACCAACCATCAACCGCCCCAACCAAATCCGATGTGCCAAAGGCAACCAATAATAACCCCAAAATCGGTATCAGCCCCCAAGCAATCGCCCAAGCCACCTGCCACGGCCTCATTGAAAATCCCAGGGCTTCCCAACGCAAACCATCGATGAAAAAATCCATCGCGTACACCCAAATACAGCACCCCAACAGCATAAAATCCACCCAAGTCAGTGCCCCCCCAAACCCCAAATGCCTGTCATCAGCAACAGTTAATGTATCCAGCGAAAACTGCTTCAACAGCAACAATCGCAGCGATATAAAAACCACCGCAACCACCGGTATACCCAAGGCCTGTGTAAAAAAATGTGGCCTACCCTGTGATGCACCCTCTACCCGAAATGCCATCAGCAGACGCCCAAACATTGTCAATCTTTTAATGCCGTAATCCTCCCAATGTTGGGAATGGCTCTGCGCAAACTCTCCTCAATCCCCGCAGTCATCGTCATCTCACTCATGCTGCAAGTGCTGCACGCACCTGTCAATCTCAACACCACGTCCAACTCTGTGTTAATTTCCACCAACTCCACATCCCCACCATCGGCATGCAAATACGGACGGATGGTCTCCAGAACTTGTTCAACTTGACTATCGATGGCGCTCATGTTGAGCAAAAGTAATATTATTTTGTGATTTGCAACATACTCACTTGCTGTGCCAATGCACTCGCAACGGGGTAATAGGGCGATATTTCTGGGGATTCCGCCGTGATGTTTCCTTGGTCGATCTGCTGCATTAAATCGGGATTCAACGGCAACTCACCCAAAAACGGCACTTGATATTCACGCGACAGGGTTTGTCCGCCACCCTCTCCAAACAAGCGGTATTTTTTGTCTAGCGCATCGCTCGGGGTAAAATAACTCATGTTTTCCACCACACCCAAAATGCGCTTGTTCACCGCCTCCATGGAGAACATGCCCATCGCCCTGCGGGCATCGGTTAAGGCCATTTCTTGCGGCGTTGTTACAATCACAACCCCCGTCAGCGGAACATTTTGCACCAAACTCAATTGCACATCACCCGTACCAGGGGGCAAATCAATGATCAAATAATCCAAGTCGCCCCACTCTGTGTCCTGCACAAACTGCCTGAACGCACTCGACACCATCGGACCTCTCCACACGATGGCTTGTCCGGGAGCCGTCATAAACCCAATACTCAAAAGTTTCAGTCCTTTGGCCTCCACGGGAATCATGATCTGTTTATCGCCCTGCATGTACATCTGGGGCGATTCGGCAACCCCAAATATGGTGGGAACACTTGGACCATAAATATCCGCATCCAACAAACCCACTTTGGCACCCATGCCGTGAAGGGCGAGCGCCAGCGAAGCTGAAACCGTACTTTTTCCCACGCCACCTTTCCCCGATGCCACCGCGATTACATGCTTAACCCCCGGCAGTACTTCAGACATTGGAATGCTGCCACGAACGCGAGAAGTGGTGTTCACAGTAACCGAAATATTGGGATCCACCATCATCCGGATGGCCGTTTTGCACGCGTTTACCATCATGTCTTTCATGGGACATGCCGGCGTAGTTAGAACCAATGTAAAGGATATTTCATCGCCGATGACCAAATCTTCAATCATCCCCAAACTCACCAAATCCTTTTTTAAGTCGGGATCGTCAACGTGTGAAAGGGCCTTAAGAACCGATTCTTGGGTAATCATTTGAAGGAATCAACAATGCGTTTAAAAAATCGTTTTTCGAAATTCCAGAAATAGCGAAACTGCCCGAAACAAAATCCATAGCCCAACAACAATACATTGTACACAGGCAAAATGAGCACGTAATAAACCACGTCTACCCACCATTCCTCACCGAGATAAGGCTTTACGAATTTTTTCAGGTACATCACAGTGAACCCCGTAAGGGCAAACACCAACAAGATCACCCATACCATCCAGGCTTTTTCTACATTCCAACGCTGTTTGAGACGATTTACAAAGCTCACCCAACAAAGGTACTTCATTCTCAGCGGACAGCGAATTCACATTGCATTTAAATGACAATTTGGTCGATTTTTTTTGATGTGGATGGAAAGGTCTAAATGTTTCAGCATTTAATGGCAATTTTGTGCCATGGAAAAACCCCGTCCCGCCTTCTCGCCCGTTGAGCAACCCATAGCAACACCCACCCAATTGGTTTTATTGCCCTTGCCCATCGGAGAACTGAGCTGGGGCTGGATGAACACCCCTAACTACATCGAAGCCATTCAACCCATCAAACATTGGGTGGCAGAAGATGCACGCACACTGCGACGATTTTTATCATCACTCAAAGTGGGTATCGTGATCAATGAGCTCGACATTTTTGAGTTTAATACCCGTACGCCCCGACAAGAACTCGAGAAATTTTTCAAAGAAATCAAGGGGGTATCCCACATTGGCGTAGTATCTGAAGCGGGAATGCCATGCATTGCTGATCCAGGAGCGCTGGCCGTGAAATTGGCACACCAACGCGGGTGGGATGTGAAACCCATCATGGGCCCCAATAGCCTCATGCTAGCCCTTGCCGCCAGTGGCTTGAGTGGACAAACCTTCACCTTTCATGGTTATCCACCCATCAACGAAAACGAATTGAAACAATTGACCCAATTGCTGCAGAACAAAGCGAGCGACAAACACAGTCATTTGTTTATTGAAACCCCCTACCGAACAGACCGATTGCTTCAATATTTCTGCAAAAATTTACCGGGCGATATGCTGTTGTGCATTGCCAAAGACTTGCATACCGAAGCCGAATCCATCCGCACCCAAACCATCGCCGACTGGAAGAAAAAAACCGAAACTTTTGGCAAAAGTCCTTGCGTTTTTGTCGTGGGTCGTTGACACAATCCATGACCTTATTCACAAACGGAGAACAACTTATGTCATATTTTTCATCAATAGGTTGTTAAATTTGCATCAATACTATTTGTAGTCCAACATCATGAGAGATATTTTCGAAAAATTGCATGAGCGCATGGGTCCTTTGGGCCAGCACGCCGACGACGCACACGGTTATTACACGTTCCCCAAGTTGGAAGGTCCTATCGGCCCCCGCATGGTGTTCCGCGGAAAAACGCGTTTGAACTGGAGCTTAAACAACTATTTGGGATTGGCCAATCACCCTGATGTGATGAAGGCCGACACCGATGCGGCGGCGCAATTCGGAATGGCATACCCCATGGGTGCACGCATGATGAGCGGTAACAGCAACTACCACGAGCAACTTGAGCGCGATTTGGCCAGCTTCGTACAGAAGCCCGACTGCATCCTGTTGAACTACGGCTACCAAGGGGTATTGAGCGCAATTGATGCATTGGTTGACCGTCACGATGTGATCGTTTACGATGCCGAATCTCACGCTTGTATCATCGACGGCGTTCGTTTGCACATGGGCAAGCGCTTTGTGTACAACCACAACAACATGGAGAGCTTGGAGCAGCAATTGAAGCGTGCTACCAAGATGGTTGAAACCACCGGCGGGGCCATTTTGGTCATCACGGAAGGTGTTTTCGGCATGACCGGATCTCAAGGAAAACTGAAAGAAATCGTGGCAATGAAAGAGAAGTACAACTTCCGTTTGTTTGTTGACGATGCACATGGTTTCGGTACGATGGGCAAAACCGGTGCGGGTACTGCCGAAGAGCAAAACTGCATCGAAGGGGTTGACATTTATTTTTCTACGTTTGCCAAATCCATGGCAGGCATCGGGGCCTTTATCGCTTCTGAGCCCCATGTAATCAAGTTCTTGCGCTACAATATGCGCTCTCAAATTTATGCGAAAGCCTTGCCAATGCCTTTGGTTATTGGCTCTATCAAGCGCTTGGAAATGATTCGCACCATGCCGGAGTTGAAAGAAAAACTTTGGACAATCACCAACGCATTGCAAAATGGATTGCGTGAAGCGGGTTTCAACATCGGCATCACCACCACCCCCGTAACCCCCGTGGTATTGAATGGAACCATTCCTGAAGCCACCCACTTAACCCAAGACTTGCGCGAAAACTTCAACATCTTCTGCAGTATTGTGGTTTACCCCGTGGTACCCAAAGGCATGATCATTTTGCGTTTGATTCCAACCGCCGTTCACAGTTTGGAAGACGTAAAAGAAACCATCGATGCTTTTAAATCTATCAAAAACAAATTGGACTCTGGCGAATATCGCAAAGAAAAACTCGCGGAGTTCGCCTAATTTCGTTGCCGGAGTTTAACGGCAGCGGAGGATGGAATTACGAAACACTATCACCAAAGGGTCGTTATGGTTTGCCATGACGACCCTTCTTCTTTTTGGCATATCGCGGTGTCATCGGTTGGCATCGAACGACAAAATCGTGCACAGCACATTGGCACCCAATTTATCCGACACCGCCGCGGTATGGATGGATGCCAACTACAAACACAAAAACACGTACCACAGACACAAATGGCCCAAAAGGTTTGCACGCACCCCCCTGAACATCTCAGGTGCCATGGCGAAATTTTCCGCGGACAAACACAAACCGCTCAACCCCAAACTGGCCCTCGAATTACTCCTGGCCCTTAGACAAAGCAACAATGGCCATAAAGGCAATTGGTCGTCGGCCGACAGCCTTCGGCTCGGCCGACAACTCGAACAATCGGTCCGAAATGGATGTCGAGTCGGTTCCCGGCCAATGGCCTGGAACCGGCTCGACTCCGCCCAATGGGAAGCACTCCCAGGCATCGGACCTGCAACCGCAAGAAAAATCATCCGATACCAACAAAAACTTGGCGGATTTAACAACCCTCAACAGCTATTGGAAATCCCCAAATTCGACACCCTACTTGCCCAATACCTCGCACCTACCTTTCAGTTTCACCCCAACGAAATCACAAAACTCAACCCCAACCCCTCCTGGAAAGCCCTCTATATCCACCCCTACATCGGTGCAGCCATGGCAAAAATCTTGCACCCCTTTCTCACACAACACCCCAATCTAACCCGCCAAGATTGGCAATCCATGCAAGGCATCCCCCCAGAATCTAAAGCCAAAATCACCCCCTACCTGCAATTCACCGACTAAAGAAATCCGCCACTCGTGAACTTGGTCGGAAATGACATTTCTTAGGAAATTTCAAACCAATCCTTTTCTATCTTTGTTCAGCAATTATGGCAAGTTTTCAAGAGAGCGAAAGTGTGCAAATGGTACGTCAAACCGTACGAGATTTTGCCGAAAAAAACATCCGTCCCCACCTCATGGAATGGGATGAGTCACAAACATTCCCCATCCACATCTTCAAAGCCCTCGGCGAATTGGGATTGATGGGCGTGCTCGTCCCAGAAAAATATAACGGCTCCGGACTTTCCTACTTCGAATATGCCGCAGGCATCGAAGAATTGGCCAAAGTGTGCGGCTCCGTTGGCCTGAGTATGGCCGCCCACAACAGCCTCTGTACCGGCCATATCCTGGCCTTCGCCAATGAAGAGCAGAAAATGCGCTGGTTGCCCAAACTCGCCACCGCTGAATGGATAGGCGCCTGGGGATTAACCGAAGCCAATACCGGGTCTGATGCCCTGAGAATGCAATGCACTGCCAAAAAAGACGGTGAATATTGGGTTATTAATGGCGCCAAAAACTGGATCACCCACGGAATCACTGGCGATGTAGCCGTTGTATTGGTGCGCACCGGAGAACTCCTCGATTCTCGCGGCATCACCGCCTTCGTGGTTGAACGAGGTACCCCCGGCTTTAAAGGGGGTAAAAAAGAAAATAAATTGGGGATGCGCGCCAGCGAAACCGCCGAAATGATCTTCGAAGATTGTAGAGTCCATGAAAGCCAAATCCTAGGCAACGTGGGCGACGGATTCATCCAAGCCATGAAAGTCCTCGATGGCGGTCGCATATCCATCGCTGCCCTGTCTCTGGGAATCGCCAAAGGCGCCTTCGAAGCCAGCGTGAAATACGCCCAAGAACGCGAACAATTTGGCAAACCCATCGCCAATTTTCAGGCTATCGCCTTCAAATTGGCCGATATGGCCACACGCATCGAAGCCGCTGAACTGCTAACCCAAGAAGCAGCCGATCGGAAAAATAAAGGACTCAGTATGACAAAAGAAGGCGCCATGGCCAAATACTACGCCTCAGAAGTGAGTGTGTACTGCGCCAATGAAGCCGTTCAAATCTTTGGTGGTTACGGATTTACCAAAGACTTCCCCGTGGAAAAATTCTACCGCGACTGCAAACTGTGCACCATCGGAGAAGGCACCAGCGAAATTCAAAAGCTGGTAATTTCAAGAAACATATTGAAAGATTAATTTTTCTTGTCGTTTTGAAAAGAAAATCGTATTTTTGTGACCCAAAATAAAATTTAACATGCTTGTAATTAACGTAAAAGAAAACGATTCGCTCGAAAAAGCATTGAAGAAATTCAAGAAGAAGTTCGAAAAGACTGGTGTTGTTAAGGAACTTCGCGCTCGTCAAGCTTTCGAAAAACCCTGCATCACCAAGCGCATGCAGAAAATTCGTGCGGCATACAAACAAAAAATGCAAACTGCCGACGTAGAAGGATAATCCTGACCGTTGCGCTGAATAGATATTGAAGCCACCCTCCGGGTGGCTTTTTTGTTCCCTCTATTACTTGCGTGGATGCAGCGCGTGAATCTGCTTCAACTTTTCAAAAGAATTCTTCGTGTAAACTTGGGTGGCCGACAAATTAGCATGCCCCAATATATCCTTGATCGCCAACAAATTCGCCCCGTTATTCAACATATGCGTAGCGAAACTGTGTCGCAAAACGTGCGGACTTGTCTTGGCCGCGTGTGAAAACAACTTCAGATAGTGATTCACCAACCGATACACATACACCGGATACAATGCCTTCCCCTTCTCTGTAACGAATAACATCGCCTGCGTGTGCCCCTCCAAATAAGCCTTCAACCAGTCTACCATCTCCGGATGCATCGGTATAATTCGCTCCTTGTTCCGCTTCCCCAATACCCTCAGCGACTGCCGGTAAAAATCGACATCCCCAACCTTCAAACCAATCAATTCACTTAAGCGCATGCCTGTAGTGTACAACATCAACAACAACAGTCGATCCCGCTCGCCGTTGGCCACTTCGTCCCACGGAAAACGCGCAAACAAATTGTGCAAATCTGTCGCAGGAATGTCCTTCACCAACACCTTCGGCATCTTTGGCAACACGATTTTACTCATCGGATCCACCGTAAGCTCCCCCTGTTTTCGCAAATACTTGAACCAACCCCGCACACTCGATACTTTCCGATGCACCGACCTCGGTGTGAGATTGTTTTGCAACAACATCGCCATAAACCCACGAATGTGTATGGGCTTGCAATCGGCGAGACTCGTCACATACTGAGTGGCCAAAAAATCCGTAAACTGTAGCAAATCGTGGCCGTAAGCCGATACCGTATGAACCGACATCCGCTTGGTTTTGGCGATGTAATCCAAAAACTGCAGACGCTGCGGCTCCATAACTTAGTTCTTAATCGATGGTGGCCAACACCTTTAATTCAATGCCTATGGGTGTGGGAAGACAGTTAATTTCTAACGTGGTTCGGCAGGGAGGATTCTCTCCAAAATATTCCGCCCACAAACGGTTGTAGATGGGAAAGTCATCTTTCATATTGGTCAAAAACACCGTTACGTCCACAATTTTATCCCAACTGCTACCCGCATCTTCCAAAATCCAACGAACGTTTTGAAAAACGCTTCTACATTGCAATTCAATATCATAACTCACAATCTCTCCCGCCTCGTTAAGTTCTACGCCGGGGATTTTTTTGGTGCCCTTTTCTCTCGGACCTACACCGCTCAAAAACAGCAAATTTCCCACGCGCTTGGCATGAGGATACAATCCCACTGGCTCCGGGGCTTTTCCACTATGAATGCTCTGATCTGACATGCTGCAAAGTTAACGTTTTGGGGTGGGTTTTGTCGTAGGTCTTGATGTAGCAGAACCGGGCTTCACTGCCGGTGCACCTGGCTTCACTGGCTCTGATTTCACGGGTTTGGCCTTAGCCTTGTGCCAAATTGGAGGCGTAGTATACACCAATGCCCCATAGGTACTTCCCTGTGCCACCATTTTACCGGCCACAATCAAACGCTTCATATTGGGCGTGAACACCGCTTCTCTGGCCGCCGTAATCAAATTCTTTTGCGTCGATACACAAGCCCCCGTATTCACATCCCAAACACGAACCTCTCCATCATTGCCCGTTGTCACCAAGTATTGATCGTTCCGTGAAAAACTCACTGAATTCACTTTCCATGTGTGTCCCAACAAGGTTTTCAAAGGCTTGGCCGTGGCAATATCCCAAATCACCACCGACTTGTCGTTGCCGCCCGTCACCAACAATCGCTTGTTGTTAGAAATTGCCAAACAGTTCACAGGCATGGTGTGAACACCCACAAATCGCTGATATACCTTACCGGTAAAGTCGATTGCCTCAACATCGTTGTTGCTGTTATTGGCTAAGTAAAATGTTTTGCCGTTGGGCGCCGTGATCAAATCGTTCACTGGCTTGCCATACGTGTAAAATCTGGGTTTTTGATTGTTGGTGGGATTGGCAACATCATACAATCGGATGGTACCATCCGCCGATGCCGACATCACAAACTTGCCGGATGCATCAAATTCTACCGCGGTTAACGCATCGCGGTGGTCCATCGTCTGAAACTTCAGCGCGCCCGTAGCCAAATCAACCACGCGCAGTGAAAAATCTTTGGAACCGCTGGCCAACATCGTACTCTGTGCGTCAAAGGCCAAACAAGTAACCGCCCCGTTGTGACCGGTGAATGTCTGACTTAATTTAAACACACCATTGCTATCCAAAGCGTACAGCAATACTTTCCGATCCCATCCACCTGTGGCTACCCATTTCCCGTCGGGAGAGATGGCCGCTGACTCTGTGGAGGATGTGTGACCCATCAACTTCTCTTGCAATGCGAAAATGGTATCTGTAGCCAAAATCACCGGCTCGTTTGCCACCACCGCTGAATCCGTTTTGGCTTTTTCATCGGCCGCAACGACTTCTGAGGATTTTACCGGAGCTGGCTTGCTGGGACCTTTTTGAACCGCCGAAGTCGCTGGCTTGCTCGTGGGTTGTTTCGATTGTGCCAACAACGCGGGAACAAACCCCATTGAAGCACACAGCAACACACTGGCTAACAGAGATTTACCACTAAATACTCGAGAAAAATTTTTCATACCTGAATTTGATGCTTGGTCTATCAAAATTAACGCCAAACCCACCAAGATTTTCGGAGTGTGGATAATTGCGCTAGGACAAATATTCTTGGAACACAATTCCTTGATTTTCAAGCTTGTGCAGAATGGGCAAATACCATGATTTATCGAACGGCACAACCGCTCCAACCCCCACTGCATCGCCCTCCAAAAATGTTTCCACACCCATCGCCAACGGCAAACCCACCGTTTTAGCCATGGCCGTGCGATCGCCTCCCTCACCCATCACCTGCAACACAGAATACCATTGCTGAATTTCGCCAGAAACTCCACGCAATCCAAGCTTGTGAACCATGACCACCTCGTCTTTATCGCTGTCGCCCAAGCCCCATCGATCCAACAAAATAGCCTCCAAAATTTGGGCAGAGGTCTTACCTCCCACCAACAAATCCGACACACCCTCTTCCAGTCGCAAAAACAATACATAGCTACCAAGCCCCTGCGTGGCCGTTTCCATCTCCAAAAACGAAGCCCATTGCTCGCTGTTTTCAAATCCCGTGTGCCGGTAAAACCAATCATGCACCGAAGTCCAACCACCCACAACATCGCAGCGCGTAAACCCACTTCGAACCAATAAATCCCAGGCCCTACAGAATCCCTGCCTGCGCAACGTGCCTCGCAACAGGGTGGAAGCACCCTCCAAACCATACAAAGCTTCATAGGTTAAACTATTGCGGTTGGGATACACATCAAACAAACCCAAGCCCGGCACCTCCATGGTTCTTGCATGCGCAAATACATCCCACCCATCCAATCGCTGCGGTTGGCCACCCTCCTTCCAAATACTGTCGCCCCCCTGTCCGGCCAGCACCACATTCGTGGGATTCCAAGTAAATTTATACTGCCACGGATTGCGCTGACAATCTTCCAAGGCAACCAAACCACCGCAATGACTCTCAAACGATTCTATTTGAAGTCCTTGGGCATGCGCTTGATCAAACAATCGACTGGCACTCAAATGATCAATGCCAGGATCCAGCCCCAGCTCGTTCATGAACAACAGCCCTTTTTTTGCCGCCTCCTCGCCCAATGCACGCATTTCTGTCGATGTATAAGAAGCGGTGAACAAATGACATCCCTGACGCAAACAAGCCTCTGCCACAGAAATGTGCATCGTCGGCGGCAACAAACTCACCACCAAATCCAATTCCGACACGATGGACTCCAATACAGCTGCCTCGTTCAAAGAAGCCACCTGCAACTCAACCGAATTCGCCACCGTAAATGACGATTTTAAGCGCTCAAACTGCCAATCGTAAACAACCAAACTTCGGCCCGTACGTTCACAGTATCGACCCAAATATTCAATCAAATATCCGGCACTCCGGCCCGCTCCCAAAACACCAATCTTCCGGACGTTCATGTTCCTAAAACCATTATTTCTGCTTCAACTCACGCTGTCGCTTCGCCTCATACAACAACAATGACGCCGCCACAGACACATTCAAACTATCAACCGAACCAAACATAGGGATATTGATATTGGTGCCTTTGTCGCGCCAAAAATCCGAAACCCCCTGATGCTCGGTACCCACCAACATGGCCACACACCCGGTCAAATTCGCCTCCCAAACACTCACAGATGTTTCCATGAAAGTGGTGTACAATTCAACATGATTGGCTTGAATAACCGCCCAAGCCTTGTCCGAGGTAAGCACGTACAAAGGCACAGTAAACGTTGTGCCCACACTGTTGCGAATCACTTGCGGATGAAACCCATCGATGCGCTCATCGCACAACACCACGCCACTGGCACCGGCGGCATCGGCAGAACGCAACAACGCCCCCAAATTCCCCGGCTTCTCCACCGACTCAACCATCAAGTAAAACTCGCCCGGCTGTGGATTCCACTGAGGTAAGGCCTCAGGCATTTCAAATACCGCCAAAGCATTCTGCCCGGTTTCTTTCATCACCACTTTCGCCCAAGCAATATCGTTCAACTCCAATTGATGCATTCCCGCAGGAAACGACCGCATTTCCAGAGCCAACAGCAACCCCTCCCAATCCATTTTCTTGGGATTGATCGCCAACTCCATCAATTTCAACCCCGCCTTTGTAGCCAATCGAATTTCGTTTAGACCCTCAACCGTAAACTTCCCCACTTGCCTGCGATGCCTGGCCTTCTCCTGGAGTAAAACCACGTCTTTTAACCAAGGGTTCTGGGCAGAGGTAATGGCTTTTATCATCGATTTTAACCGCTGGATTCGTTAGGCAACCTCTGAATCGTTTAACCAATCTTGCGTTTGTTTCACCCGCAAAAAACGAGCAACAATCAACCCAAAAATCATGTTCCCAAGCACCAAACCCGGCAGCCCCTGAAAGTACGACCAAACCGTACCCATTTCCGTAGCGCGTATCTCCTTCACCAAACGCTCCATGTCCTCGTTGCTCATCCATTTGGCCTGTCCGATACTGTTCTGCAATTGCTCTATCAAAATCGATTTGGTCTGATCCACCAACGACACATCCACCAGTCCGTACAAAACATTGTCCGCCAAACTGCCCAACATCACCGCAAAAACCACTGCCCGAAAGCAGCTCATCAAAGCACGTTTGTAGGTATAATGATTGCCCTCCAACTGACGACGGTCACCCAAACCACCCATGATCATGGCAGCCAAAACAATCAGGAACGACAATACCGTAAAGGCCGGTAAAAATCTAAATTCCCAGTGCTGCGTTACATACACCACAATTTTTGCCATGAAAATAAAAATCCCCGCCAACACCCCATGGAACACGGAAGCGCGATTGGCCAACAACTTGATACGATCAACCATGATTTTCCATATAACAACCCTTGCGAATTGTGCCTTTTACTTTTCCTTTCAATACGCCCTCAATC
>JBJTNN010000281.1:0-4042 GCA_046074125.1 Bacteroidota bacterium | reverse complement strand
GAATTTTTTCCAATTGTGGAGCGTAAACTACCTGTTGGGCGCCTCTTGGTTTTTCATCCCTGCCGTTACCGCTTTGGCCTGTTTCGCTTTGGGCCTCAGCAAACCTTGGCGATGGGTTTCAGCCACTTTTTTCTTTATCGTTCTGTCCGATACCATCGTCGCGGTTGTCATTTACGCCCAGGGCGATGCCCACATCAACATGGAGAAATTCTTTTATCCCATTGGCGTGTTATCCTTACTGTCGATTTCTGTGTATTTGTGGGGCAGTCAACAGCCACAACACAGCGCATACCGCTTGAAATTCATCACGGCAAAACAGCGGGAGATTTCTAAAAGCATGATTGGTATCCTCCCCTGGTTCTTATCGATCAACATGCTACTCGGCATTCAAAAATATAGTCCTGATTATTCCAACAGAAAAGCACAGTTGCAGTTGCTTATAGCATCCATGCCCGATGCTAAAATGATGGCCCACTACGACACGCTGTCTGCCCGTATTTTCCCCGGTTCTTTGTGGGGACTGAGCTACGAAACCGCGCTACTTACCGCCATCAACAAGGAAAGGACGGGTACCCCATCGACCCTAAAATCAATGAAAGCCATGAACTCCCAGGAATTGGCAGATTGGGGAGAAACGCAAAAAAGGATTGGGGATTCTTTGCTGATAGGTGCACCCTTTGAGATGCCTCAGCGCATCGACCGATTGAATCGACGCTATTTCGAATTTGAGCAGGGCACCACTTATCAACTGTGGAACCCTGCTGCAAACCGATAAAAATTAATATCTGTAAGTATCTTTTTTGAACGGACCATTGATGTTTACACCAATGTAATCGGCCTGCTCTTGTGTCAATTCGGTCAACTCAGCACCGATGTGTGCCAAATGCAATTTTGCAACTTTCTCATCCAAATGCTTGGGCAGAACGTACACTTCGTTCTTGTAGCTGGCGTGGTTGTTCCACAATTCCAACTGAGCCAAGGTTTGGTTGGTAAAGCTGTTACTCATCACAAAGCTAGGGTGACCCATTGCGCAGCCTAAGTTCACCAAACGACCTTCAGCCAACACAATGATTTCATTGCCATTCAAGTTGTATACATCTACTTGAGGCTTGATGGTGTATTTGGTGTTGCCATAGGTTTTGTTCAACCATGCCATATCGATTTCATTGTCGAAGTGTCCGATGTTACAAACGATGGTTTTGTCCTTCATGGATTCGAAGTGCTTTGAAGTAACGATGTTACAGTTTCCGGTAGCCGTTACTACGATGTTGGCTTGAGGAATGGCTTTGTCGATGTGTACCACATGGTAACCATCCATGGCCGCTTGCAAGGCACAAATCGGATCAATTTCTGTCACCATTACACGAGCACCAGCACCACGCAATGAATCTGCAGAACCTTTTCCAACGTCGCCATATCCGCAAACAACCGCCACTTTACCGGCCATCATGACATCGGTAGCGCGACGGATGGCATCCACCAAACTCTCTTTACATCCGTATTTGTTATCGAACTTGCTCTTGGTTACGCTGTCATTTACGTTGATGGCAGGAATGTGCAAAGTACCTTTGGCCATACGCTCATACAAACGGTGAACGCCGGTGGTGGTTTCTTCGCTCAATCCTTTGATGCCAGAAATCAAGGCAGGGTATTTATCGAAAACCATGTTGGTCAAATCACCGCCATCATCCAAAATCATGTTCAACGGTTTTTGATCCTCTCCGAAATGCAACGTTTGCTCGATGCACCAGTCGAATTCTTCTTCGTTTTGTCCTTTCCAAGCATACACCGAAATACCAGCAGCGGCAATTGCAGCGGCGGCATGGTCTTGGGTAGAGAAAATGTTGCAAGAGCTCCAAGTTACCTCGGCTCCCAACTCAACCAAAGTTTCAATCAAAACCGCGGTTTGGATTGTCATGTGCAAACATCCTGCGATGCGCGCACCCGCCAATGGCTTTGATGCACCGTATTCGGCACGCAAGGCCATCAAACCGGGCATTTCTGCTTCCGCCATTTTGATTTCTTTTCTACCCCATTCAGCCAATGAGATGTCTTTTACCTTGTAAGGAACGTATGAAGATTGTGTTGTCATTGTAAAATTTTGCGCAAAATTAGGTATCCGCAGGCAATTTACCCCTACCATTCGTCAATAAAGATGCATGTTTGGTGGTCAAAAACCACGAAAGTTGAACAAGATAATCGGTTAAATGTCAGGCAGTAGGATCAAAATCCACAATTGCAGCCCGTATTTTTGGCCTTTACCCTGCCGTGCTTGGCACTGCCACAACCTGTTGCAGAAATCGCAAACCCAACAATGGCCAATACCATCAGGGACTTAACAACACGAGAGAAAAAACAAGGCATTTTTTGCATTTATTACAAATATAAGACAACGGATGTCAATCGCATCAAAGGCATGTCGTAAAATTGCAGTACCGATATGACAGTCCTTTCAATCATTGATTTTGCCAAAGATTGGCTTTTTCACCTCGACGACAAACTACAGTATTTGGTGGGCGAATACAAGCAATTGACCTACCTTATTTTGTTCGCCATTGTTTTTGTAGAAACAGGCCTTGTGGTGATGCCTTTGTTACCGGGCGACAGTTTATTGTTTGCTGCGGGTTCCATTGCGGCAATGGACGGACATCCATTGAACATTTTCATTTTGATTCCCCTACTCATTGTAGCGGCGTTGCTGGGCGACAACACCAATTATTTCATCGGTTCCAAGATTGGGGTGCGGGTTTTTGATTTGAAATGGAAATTACTCAAACGTGAATATTTGGAACGCACCGAAGCTTTCTATGAAAAGCACGGTGGATATACGTTAATCATGGCCCGTTTTGTACCCATTGTGCGCACTTTTGCTCCCTTTGCCGCAGGATTGGGCACCATGAAATACGGCAAATTTTTGGGTTATTGCATTGCAGGTGCGGTATTGTGGGTGAGCAGCATCACTACTTTGGGCTATTTGTTGGGCTCCATTCCTTGGGTGCATGATCATTTCGAAACGGTGGTTTTCGGCATCATTGGCCTGTCGCTATTGCCCATTGTATACAACGCAATCAAAGCAAAATTCACCAAGTAAATCCGGACGTACTTCCCACACAGACCCATGCAAAATCAACAAACTTTTCGGTTGGGATTGTTGGGTCACCCTGTGTCGCACTCCAAATCACCAGAGATTTTTCGTCGGTTTTTCAGTGATGCCGGCATTGTTAACGGTCGGTATGAATTGTTCGACCTGGCCGATATCCGTGATTTCCCGACTTTCATCGAAGCAGAAATTTTCCAGCAGGAACCTTTGCGGGGCTTCAATGTAACGGTGCCTCACAAGACATACATATTGCCCTATTTGAATGAACTCTCAGCAGAGGCCCGCGCCGTAGGCGCGGTCAATACCGTGTTGGTCAAACAAACCCCCAACAACTACTGCCTCATCGGCCACAATACCGATGTTTATGGCTTTTCCCAAAGCCTCATCAAAGCCCAGGCATTGGATCCAACCCCCATACAAAATGCCATTATTTTTGGCAATGGCGGCAGTGCCAAAGCCGTAAAATACGCCCTGGAACTAGCCAAAATCCCCTTCCACGTTTGGTATAGAAATCAGTGGGTAACCCCAGCTAACAACCCCCACAATCCATCAGAATTCATTCAGCCCAACACCCTGTTTGTACATACCACACCCCTGGGCATGCTGCCCAACATCGATACCTGCATCGATTGGCCCTGGGAAACCATCCAACCCTCGCACAAATTGATTGATTTGGTCTACAACCCCGCTGAAACCAAAATCATGAAACACTTCCAAACCCGCGGCGCTCAAGTGATGAATGGCGCCTATATGTTGCAGCAACAAGCCGTAGCCGCATGGACATTGTTCCAAGAAAATCGCTAGCACTAGACTAGCGCCCGTAACTTTTTCACCAAACTGACAATTGTCAGTGTTTGCTCGCACATTCACCGCGATTTTCGCAATTCAAATGCCATCAAACCCCCAAGTTTTTAGGCATTCTTTACAATCATTTGTTTGTTA